>NZ_JBLVQN010000062.1:0-28579 GCF_058323225.1 Neobacillus sp. PVCKKU3 | reverse complement strand
CATGCATCAGAGCGTCGAAAACCGAAGAATTTCGTCGCTTTTTATCTTTTTATACCTTGTTTTATCGAAAACGTTCTATGGAAGTCTGAAAATGTTATAATACGTTTTGTGTTAATTCAATTATTAAACAAACATTTTCGGGGTGTGTTTTTGCAATGAGACAAGCACAATTAGCAGAAGCTATACGTAATAAAAGAGCCGAGATGATTCAAATAGGGATGTCAAAGGGACTCGATAGTGAAGAAACCATTTATTGCAGTCAAGAGCTAGATGACCTTTTAAATGAATATAACAGATTACTATCCCAACCCAAACGTTTTAACCCTATAAATGATTACTTTGATTATTTACTTTTTCTACATAAAAGCACCTATAGAATCGTCCGTTTAGGCTATGATGCATGGGGACGGTACTAATGCATCATTCAAACTTGAAGTGCCATGTCGCGATATTTATTTCTCTAAATAGTCCATGGCACTTCTATTTTTTTAAATTGTCCGCAAGGTTATTAGCTGCCCTGCCCACTATAAAGAATGCTAAGAAAAAAAGGCAAACACAGGAATGTGCTTACCTTTTAGACAATGTGGAAATCGATAGTTTTTCACATACTTAGTTATGTTAGGATGGGCGTTCTTAATAAATGTTCTAGCCTCATGTTCTTTACCATTTTTATAAAGAATCTAACCTTGATCACGAATGTAATAACCAAGTTAACCAAACGAAGTATATTCAAACTAACTCCCCCCACACCGTTATTAGCATCAGCGAACCGACACTAGTTATATTTTGCACTTTCAACCCATCCCTTTATTCAATTCCCATTATTGATAATCCGGGGACGGTCCTCCATTTGTGGGGGTTCCTCGAACCAGCCGTTTTTTATCTTAATCTCGATCCCTTCTTGTGCGTACCTCCACTTCAATTAAGTTTATCGGATAAGTAAAATATGTACTTTTTTCTAAGTTCCCCAACCTTTTTAAAAAAATCAAATATTTTATTCCCAGACGTCATACATAATATTTTTTAGAAAAACGGGAAGGTTAGAAATATTTATGAACCAAATTTTCACGGAAACGGAGGAATCCTTGTGGCTGTTGAGGCAGAACAGATGAGGTTTTGTGAAAACTGTAGGAAAGAAACAGTTCACCATGTTTATGAAGATGCACTTGAATTGGAATACCGGTGCATGAAATGTGATGAAACCACTGAGATGGTGAAAACATTTTTCTAGCGGTTTTTTAGAAAGGCAAAAGGCAGCCAAATTAGTTTAATTGGCTGCCCATCATGTTATACTGGTCCCATAACAGGACCCTCGAGTATAAATTTGCTCAAATTAATTTTTTATTTGTACTCCCATTAATCTCTCACACATATAACAAAACTGCTTAGCGAAGTCATTTATAGTTTCTAATAACTGTACATCCACAACTTCATTTTTATCATTAAACTGGCTGTTGTGAGCAAAAATAGTTGTCGATATGATGTACCCATTTAAATAACCTGCCAGTGGTTTTAACTGATTTTCTGCAACGAGAAAATGTTGATTGTTTCCTCCAGTCGTGACAAAACCCATCACCTTATGTTTAAACGCTGCCGGTGGAATTAAATCAATTAAATTTTTGAATGCACCGCTAAATGAACCTTGGAAAATAGGCGTTCCGAATACAAATCCGTCCGCCCCCATTATTTGGTCAATTACCTTTTTGGTATCACCATTGTAATTAGAGATTGGACGGCCGTCACAAAACTCAATTTGATAATCCCTTAGATCCAAAAACTCAATTTCTAGTTCAGGATTATGGATTTTTATCTTGTCTAAAACTTTACCAATCACAATCGCAGTCTTACTACCGACAATAGTGCCTGAAACCCCTAAAATTTTCATTTCTCTTCCTCCTCATATTTCAATAATCGAAAAAAAGATCTATTGATTCGGCCAATCTTCAGGGATCCGGCCAACATTCCGGTTATAATATAAAAGAGGAGCCTTTTCGGCAAATGAAAGATCGATTACTTCACCTAAAAGGATAAAGTGGTCTCCAGCATCGATTTTATTAATGATTTTGCACTCGAAAACCCCTAGTGAGTCTTGGATAATCGGTAGTCCATTTGAAGAAGTTTCCCATTGCACTTTTGAAAAACGGTCTTTTTCCTTACCAGCAAACGCCCAGCATGCCTCTGCCTGATCTGTAGTAAGGGTATGCACAGCGTATTTTCCCCCTTGTAAGAATGCATCTAAAGCCGATGATCTTTTATCGATGCACCAAAGCACCATTAACGGGTCGATTGAAACAGAAGCAAACGAATTGACGGTCAGCCCAACCGGGTTTTCATTTTCATCCATTGTGGTTACGATCGTCACTCCAGTTGGATATTGCCCCATAATTTTCTTGAAAATATTTGCTTTCTCCATTGTTTTTGTCATCTGTATTTTCTCCTCTCACAGCCAAGTTTTTTGAATTATAGATAAACTTCATCTAATATCTCCTGCTTTACCGATGGCCTTTCATTCCAAAAATTATTCAGACTCTTCACAAGGCCGCCGTTTCCGAATCTCGTTTTTACCGGTGTTGCAATTTTCATCTTTGGCTCAACCACAAAATTGGAAAACTCAACTATAATCTGTCTTCTTTCGATAACATCTTGTATCCCCTGTTCGAAAAACCATTCATCAATCCTGTTATAAATACCGCGATTGATTCCGAAGTTCATTTCAATACTTTTTTGAAAGGTATAGTCTGGAACATTTACATTAGGTGTTAACACAACCAGGACCTCCCATCCTATAAAATATTAATCCTTCAAACAAGTTTAGCAGGAACCTCCACTTCTACTATTTCTATTTTTCCGGATTTCAACTGAAACGAATCAACAGGGTCGGAGGTTTGTGCGGTACAACAGTAAAGGGTCCTTCCTTCTTTTCCACCTAGGGCAACAGCATAACAGTTTTGGCTTGTTTGAACTTTATCTGTTATCTCTCCCCCTTCTATCACCCGATAGACCATAGATTCGATTGGATTAGATACCCAAATCGCTCCTTCTGAGTCAATGCAAATGCCGTCTGGATAAATATTTTCAAATTGAGCCCATACCCGCCGATTAACGAGGGTTCCGTCGTCCTCAACATCAAATGCGGTCAAACGATTACCATACGTCTCTGCGATCACCATTGTTTTTCCATTATCGGTCAAAACAGTCCCATTTGGAAAAACCATGTTTTCGGCAGCAACCTTTACATTTCCATCCGGCTCGATACAAGCAATGACAGCAGTCGGCAGTTCCATATTTTTCAACGTTTCTCTGCCGTACTTTTTCGCTAAAGCGGAAAGATTTCCGCCGAAATTTCCAACATAGGCTCTTCCTGCTTTATCTACAAGCATGTCATTGCAATGGTATGTGGCAATTGGATTCAAATCTGCGTGTTCTGTTAGCTCCCCGTTATTTTCCAGGCAGTAAACTTTTCGATTCAGCATGGAAACGACAAGCATCCTTCCGTCTGGAAGCCATCCCAGTCCTGAAGGCTGATCATCCAATCGGCAAACCATTTCTACTTCTCCGGAGTCTATATCAGCCTTCAACACCCGCTTACTAAAAAAATCAGAAAACCAGAAGTAACCATTATAAAATCTCGGGCCCTCACTAAAGGTTAATCCGGTTATAAAGTCCGTCGTTTCGTTCACACTTAAACCTCATTTCACTAGATTATTGTAAGTAGACACAATTTTTCGAAATTTCAATACATATCAATCTGGCTGATTCAGTTTCCTCCATAAAGTACTGCGGCTGATGCCTAATAATTTTGCTGCCTCAATCTTGCTTCCATTAGCTGCATTTAGAGCTTCATAGATTTGCTTTTTTTCCACTTGTTTGATTACATCTTGAAATGTATCTTGTTCTCCCATTTCTTCTTGAAGAACAATACTATTTTCCTCTATTGCTTCACGGAGATTTCGCAGCAATTCTTTCCTTGTTACCATAAAAGGATGCTCTAAGTAAGCAAACATTCTCTCCAATGTATTTTCCAATTCTCTTATATTCCCCTGCCACTTATGCTGAGCCAATATATAAGCGATCTCTTTACTATTTTCATTGATTAATTGAGCAAACTGCGGATAGTGTTTCGTTGTAAAGAACTTCACCAAAGGTTCAAGGTCAGATAACCTGTTCCTTAATGGCGGAAGATACAAATTTAGGACAGCAATTCGATAATATAAATCCGTACGAAATTCATTATTTTTTACCTTGTCGATCAAATTTACATTTGTTGCCGAAATAACCCTGACATTAACAGGAATGGGGGTCGTGCTGCCAACACGCATGACCACTTTCTCTTGGAGAACCCTAAGAAGCTTCGCCTGCATGCTTAAAGGGATTTCTCCAATCTCATCTAAGAACACAGTCCCATTATGGGCTTTTTCAAAGAGTCCTGGTTTTCCCCCTTTTTTTGCTCCCGTAAACGCCCCTTCGATATATCCGAAGAATTCAGATTCAAGCAGGTTATCAGGTACTGCAGCACAGTTGATGGCAATAAAAGGTTGGTCCTTCCTGTAGCTTTTATTATGGATGCTTTGGGCAAACAATTCCTTCCCTGTACCGCTTTCCCCAAGAATTAAAACATTCGAATCAGTCCTGGAAAATTTGATTGCCTTTTTGATTGTCGTTACGATTCCTTGGCTTGCACCAACAATGTCTTCAAACTGGTATTCGGCCATATTGGGTTTGCTATACATTTTTCTTCTTATTCTGTTTCCGCTTTCCTGAACGGCATGAATATCAGAAAAAATACCAACCATCCCATCAAAATGTTGGTCTACAACAATCGGAAATGTACTTAGCAAGAAATTCTTGTCTTTATAGGAGACAATTTGTTCCTTTATCCCCTTTTTCCATTCAGTATTACCAATACCTTTTGTGTCAACAAGAATTTCTTTTACATGTAATCCACGCAGGTCCTTTTCTTCGATTCCAAGGAGAGTAGTAGCTTTGCGGTTGACGTTGACGATATGTCCAGTATCGCTGGAAATAATTACTCCTTCATTAAAATTCTCCATGATGTAATTTTCTCTTTGAGAATTTCTTTTTTCTTCGAAACGGGCATTTAAAATACCTAAAGCAATATCAACCGCCAGGTTAATACTTTCTTCTCCGTACCAGACAATTCCATGCATTCCATTCTCTATCGCAAGTCCCGTAATCAACCCCGCACCAATTACGACAGACTGGCGATTTTCCTTAAGCTGTGCAATGATTGCCTCGGCTTCTTCCCATGTTTCGTACGTATATTGATGTATCTTGACCTGAAATAGCGATTCAAATTGGTCTATTTTTCTATCAATTATATAATCATTAAAATTGATTAGATTGACTTCATTGCTGTATTGGCATCCTTTTTGAATAGCATCTAGGAAATCGTTGACTTGCAGCCTGATCGGAACGAATTGCCCTCGATCATTTTGGTCTTTAAAAACTTTGTAAATGGCTGCACCACAAATAACAACATCTTCATTCGTGATGATATTCTTGTTATCAAGAATACACTGACCTTCCATTGATTCTATGACGAGCCCTTTTATTGACTTATTTTTCTTTTCTATTGCCCTTTTGATTAAGTCATCCAATGGCGCTGAGCCTGATATAATAAGTCTTGCCATTATCTATCCTCCCAAGCTTCCCCTTAACTTTGCCAAACTTCATCTAATTTTTGACTACAACATTTATTATACAACTTGTAATCGAAACATTCTGAATAAAAAGAAACTATTTAACTGAGGTCGGCAAGAACAAGGCTATTTCAGGGAATATATACAGTAACGCTATTAAGACTAGAATCGGAATGACAAAGATGATGGCACCTTTAAATATGCTGACTAAATCCAGTTCTTTAACGACTCCATTCAACACATAACAGTTCATTCCCACCGGAGGAGTTATTAGGGCCATTTCCACTACTAAAACAATAATGACGCCAAACCAAATCAAGTCAAACCCAAGTGCTTCAACTAATGGGAGTATAATTGGAATCGTAACAACTACCATTGAGAGGGAGTCCATGACACAGCCAAGCACCATGTACATAAGAATAATAAGGATAAAAATCATTGCTGCGGATAAATCTCTCGCGAACAGAAAGTCTGAAATCATCTGCGGAACTCTAGTTATCATCAAAAAATAGTTTAAGATAAATGCCCCCATGACGATGGCAAAAATAAATCCTGTCGTTTTAATCGTTTCATAAACAGTAGCCGTAATCTTCTCTTTCGTTAATTTCTTGCGGGCAAAGCCAATCGCAAATGCACCAAGAGCACCAACTCCGGCAGATTCTGTCGCGCTGAAAAATCCGACATACATTCCGCCAATAACAATTATAAACAAAACGACAATCCAAATAGTTGGTTTTAGAGAGCTAAACTTCTCTTTCCAGCTAATCTTTTCCTCTTCCTTCGTCTTTACATGATGGTTTGGATTTATGAATATAGCGATCGAAATCGCAAGCATAAATAATAGAGTTAGGAGAATCCCGGGAATAATTCCTGCAATTAACAGTTTCCCAATCGATTGTTCTGTCATCATTCCATAGACGATAAACATTGTACTTGGTGGAATCAAAATTCCGAGTGTGCCTCCGGCTGCAATGGAACCACCTGTTAAGCTTTTGCTATATCCAGCATTTAACATTTCTTTTGCTGCCATAACTCCCATCGTTCCAGTTGTGGCCAAGCTGGAACCGGAAGCGGCAGCGAACATGGCGGAAGCCCCGACTGTGGCTATACCTAATCCGCCTTTTAATTGGTTGAGCCAGTTCCGAAAGGCAGTGAACAATTCCGTTGTCAGGTCTGAATAATATAATAACTGTCCCATCAGGACAAATAGAGGAATTGTACTTAACGTATAAGAAAAGCTTTGTTCCCAAACATTGGTGTTAACAACAGAAAACAGGGTTTCCCATCCTTTTAAATAGACAATCCCCAAACAGGCTGGAACAGCCATCGAAACAGCAATGGGAACCCGGAGAAACATCAGGACAAAAACCGCGATTATGACGATAATACTTACAGCAGTAATGGACAACATATATCACTCCTTTATCTAACCCTTGTTCGAGAATTTTCCTAATCGATGAATTTTTTATCTGCAAATTTCTTGATGATTTCCAAACACCAGGCTGCAAATCCGATAATCAATAAATATTTAAATGGATATAAAGGAATCTTTAAGAGCAAAGATGTAGTTGAGTATTCCATTTTCTGTATGAAAACCCAAATAACGAGCAGGCAGAAAACTAATGTAATCAACTTTCCAATAATCCCTAATATATTTTGCAGGGATGAAGGCAATTTCTCCGTAAATATCCCTATCGAAATGTGGGAATTTTCCGATTCCGTAAAAGCTAGTGATGCAAAGATGATGACAGCCATTAGAAATTGAACAATTTCGATATCACCGATTATTGGAACGCCGATCGTCCTTGAAACAGAAAAACAAAAGACTAGGGCCACCATCAGCAAGAGGCCGACATAAGCAATCCATTTATTAATGTCCGTGATATATTTAATGATTTTATTAAACAAAGTACCAAATCCCCTTTCTATTCATTCTTCATCAATAAGGGAAAGATTGGATGCTTTAAATAAGGGGCCTGCCGGTTCCAATCATTACATCTAAATTTTCCGACAGCCCCTATGTTGCAGCATCCTTCTATTTTGCATTTATCCCAGCAACGACTTTAAATCTTTTGGTAGGCTTCTACATTGCAGAAATAAGGCATTACCTCTTTGGCGAACAAATTCATCGATTTAATCACCCGATCATTAGGCTGACCACCGATATTCATCCAACAAATAATGTTATTCAGCCCTGTTTCTTCGCGGAATTTCTCAATATCTTTCCGAACCTTTTCAGGCGAACCGACAATCGCGTTTTCGGATTTGAGGAATTCATTATAATCAAGTACTTTATCCCGCTGAACCACACCGAACACTGGACGATTATCCCGTTCAGACATATACCACATTAATCCTTCTTCAAATTCTTCATACGCCTGTTCATCCGTTTCGGCAACATAAACGAAAAGGAGCTTGCCTGATCGGGCCATAGCTTCATTTACGTATTCCTCCGAGTATCCAGCAGCAAGGGCCGTTTCTTGGTACAAATTGATTTTATGGAGAGTATCATCGTTTTTGATGCCGCCTAAAACAAACGAGTAGCCATCTTTTGCAGCATTGATAATGGAGGCGTCATTTCCAGAAACCATCACGAAGAGGGGCGGGCCAGGCTGTTGAATTGGCCTAGGGTTAATTGGAATGTCTTTAAAATTATAAAATTGTCCTGAATAAGAAATCCTCGGATTGGTTAATGCTGCTTTTAAAATATCTAGAGATTCTTCGAACCTAGCATGTCTCTCATCGAAATCCACATTGTATGCATCAAATTCTAATTTGTCATACCCTTTGCCAACCCCCACATAAAGCCGGCCGTTACTGATGACGTCAACTAAAGTCATTTCTTCAGCCAGCTGCATTGGATGGTGCAAAGGTAATCTAGCTACCGCAGATCCTAATTTAATTCTTTTAGTCTGGGCCGCAGCAGCAGCTAAGTAAACGGTTGAAGAAGTAACAACCCCGTAGTCTCTGGCATTGTGTTCTGCCATCCAAGCGCTGTGAAACCCAAGTTCATCTGCCGCTTTGATTTGCTCCAAACCGTTTCTTAATTCTTCGTCTTCCGTTTTAAAAGGTGATTTAGAATTCAGGAAAAATAGACCAAAGCTCATTTCATTTTCGTGATTTGTCATATTAACATCCCTTTCAAAATTTATTAGTTGTTTAGTATAAATAAAGAATTTAAACCTCCACTTTAGAACTAATCATTTTTCACCTGAATGGATAGTTCAGCTGAAAACCCTTACAACAGGAAAATCCCTAAACATATCAGTTTGACATATTCAGACAAAATCCCTTTAAAAGCAGCGTTAAATCGCATGGGAATTCTTTATTAAAGCGGGAAAATTCTTTTCATTTTTAATGATGCAAATATTATGCCAACTTTAAAGATAATGGCTTTTAATCTGTTAAACCCTGCATGAACCGCTGCAGTTACTATAAATTTCAGGAATAAGCCTCCTGTTAAAACAAACCTTCTATCCATCCAAATAATTGCTATGTGCCACGTTGTAAAATAAAACGTTTCAAAATCGAAACATATTGAAACATGTTGAAACCTTTGAAACAGCTTAAAACATTTGAAACTCAAAAGTTATTCTTTTACAAAAAAGTTCTCATATTCCTCGCGAAGCTTCCTTTTTAGGAACTTGCCAACACCTGTTTTCGGTACCTCCTGGATAAATAGAACCTCGTCCGGCAGCCACCATTTTGCAAACTGCGGTGCTAGATATGCAAGCAAATCATCCCTTGTCACCTTTTCTTTAAAATGATCGTGTAAAACGACAAAAGCTACAGGCCGTTCCTGCCATTTCGGATGCGGAATCGCAATGACCGCTGCTTCAAATACAGCTTCATGGGTCATAAGCGCATTCTCTAGCTGGACAGACGAAATCCACTCTCCACCGCTTTTGATCAAATCTTTCGTTCTGTCTACTATTTTGATATACCCTGCCTCATCAACCGTTGCAATATCCCCGGAATAAAGCCAGCCATCCTTTACCGCCTCTGCCGTTTGCTCCGGCTTTCTATAGTAATGATCGGTAATCCATGGCCCCCTAAAGAGGACCTCTCCCATCTCTTCTCCGTCCATTTTTACTTCGCCTGACTCATTTATGACATTAATATCTATCAAAGGCACTGGTATTCCCTGCTTAGTCAGTTGGTTGATTTTTTCTTCTGTTGATAGATTATGATGATAGCTTTTTAGTTTGCTGACTGTAGCAACTGGACCTGTTTCAGTCATCCCGTAAGCATGCATGACCGGCACATTGTATTTTTCCATAAATGTGGTAATAATCCCTTTCGGTGGCGCCGACCCGCCGCATAGGATATAACGCAGGCTGGATAAATCATAACTCTTTCTGTTTAATTCATTTAGAACCCCGATCCAGACAGTCGGTACACCCGCCGTTAATGTTACACGTTCAGACTCTATCAATTGCAAGAGTATTTGCGAAGTAAAGTTTGGACCCGGCAATATTTGGGTTGTGCCAAACCATACGGATGCAAAAGGAAATCCCCATGCGTTTACGTGAAACATTGGTACTACATGCATCGCCCGATCTTCCTCAGACAGGCCCATCGTATCTGTAAGACCGAGCATCAAGCTATGCAATACGATACTTCGATGAGTTGATAATACACCCTTTGGATTTCCGGTCGTTGCCGAGGTGTAACACAGTCCAGCAGCTTCATTTTCGTCTATATCATCTGGAAAAGAGAAACTATTATCACCGGTTGCAATGATTGATTCATAGTTATAGAGAGGTTTTTCCGAAGATTGGGAAAGCTCACCGTCTTCCGACATGATGATAATTGCCCTAACTGTTGGAATTTTATCGATTATGCTCTCAATTAACGGAAAAAGTCCTTTATCGACAAGCAGGATCTTATCTTCCGCATTGTTTATGATATATGCCAGATGATCGGAAGAAAGCCTAATATTGATTGTGTGCAAAACCGCACCCATGCTGGGAATGGCAAAATATGCTTCCAAATGCCGGTGGTCATTCCAGGCAAATGTCCCAACCCGATCACCTTTTTTTACTCCTAGCATTTGCAAGACACTTGCTAAAGAACGGGTTCTTTTAGCAAATTCCTCATAGGTTAAGCGGACAATGCCTTTTTCAGTTCTAGAAATAACTTCTTTCTTCGGAAAGTACTTTTCTGCCCTGTACAGAAGTTTGTCAATTGTCAGCCGCGTCTCCATCATAAACATCCCTCCCTGTTTTATTGGCTTTTTGGGGAGAAAAATGCTCGATGCACTTAATCCCCCAATGTTTAATAGACTGCTATTTTTTAAATATATTTCTTGTTACACTTCCTGGCTGTTAAACCATTCAATTGTGCCTTTTAAGCCTAGTTCATTGATTTTACGGTACATTAGCTTGATACCTTCAGCAGTATGGATAATCGCATCTTGTTCGGGTCCATACATCAAACCGGTACGGAACCCTTGTAAATCCATAATCCGATTATGGGCCATCTTTTTCAGCTTCAATACATCCGCTGGAGTTTTAGCAATGCCTCTTGCGATCTTTAATGTTTCTTCCTCAAGACATTCCGCATCAAAGCACTCTGCTGCAAATCCGTATTGCACAGCTTTTTCTCCACTTATCCGGCTTCCTGCAGTCAGGTCTAACATTTTTGCGCGCTGCGGTCCAACATGCCAGCCCCAATAGATGCCGACAAATCCACCGCCAAGAGGCAGGGATGGGAAACCAAATTGGGCCTTCTTATCAGTGATGACAATATCGCAGCAAGCCAACATTTGGGTTCCCCCTGCTAAAGCAAATCCTTGAACCTGGGCAATGACCGGCTTTGGATATTCCCAAAGTCTTATCCAGCGCCTTGTGCATTCTTCCAAGTAATCTCTGTCCTCCGTGACGCTTGGCTCCCTGTATTTGCCAACATCGTAGCCTACGCTGAAAGCCCTGCCATTTCCTTTGATGATTAACACACTGATATCCTGGTCCTTTTCTAGCTCATCAAGAGCCTTGTCAAAGGCTTGGAACAGTTCCCGGCTTAGTGCATTTAATTTTTCTGGTCTATTTAAAATTACGTAGGCAATTCTTCCTTTTTTCTCAATGAGGACTAATTGATCTTCCATAAAAATTCACCCATTCCATGTTTTAGTATTGAATCAATTATTTCTTTGAAATATCCTTTAAAACATAAGTCGCTCTGCCAGTAGCGAGCAATTTCCCATCTTCATCCTTGACATCACCGACACCTACAGCCAGTAATTTACTTTTGTTAATGATTCTTCCTTCCGCGTAAATCTTTCCTTGATTAGCTGGCCGAAAAAAGTTGATGTTTAGCTCCGCGGTTAAACTAATCATATGATCAGGCATTTCGCTCCTTACTGCCGAACCGATGACAGAATCTATTAATGTAGTAATGACACCACCGTGAACCATTCCTGCCCCTTGCAGCAATTGGTCCTGTACAGCCAAGGATAAAGTAGCGGTTCCTTCACCAATATCCTCAATTTGAAGGCCGATTAAATCCCGAAACCGGTTATTTTTCATCCATTCCTCTTCACGAAGAACCAATTCATTTTTCATAGCAAGCTCCCTGAACATGATTTTTTATCGGTAAATATCCTAATTTGCTAGTTTTCCAAGTAACTATTAGAATGATAAATCTCCACTTAAGAGACTTTTTGCAATGGTACGGCGGTGGATTTCTGAGGTGCCATCCGGAATTCTTACAATCCTTGCCAGGCGGTATCCCTGCTCTAATCCAAGTTCATTGGAAATCCCTACCCCACCATGGATTTGCATGGCCCGATCATACACGCGTCCCATCATTTCCGTACAAAAAGCCTTTACCATTGAAATTTCCTTACGAGGTTGTTTTTTACTATTTTCAATCTTCCAGGCACAGTTAAGGGCCATATTTCTGGCTGCATAAATATCCATGGCAGATTCCGCCAGCATGGCTTGAATCATTTGATGTTCTTTAATTGGCTTTCCAAAGGTTTTGCGAATTTCTGCATACTCAACTGCCTTCTTTAAAGCCCATTGTGCTGAACCGATACATTTTCCACTCATACCAAGTCTTCCAGTGTTAATTCCATTTATGGCGATGGAGAAGCCAAAGTCCACTTCCCCAATGACGTTTTCATCTGGCACTCGGAGATTATCGATGCTAATAATACATGCCTCACCTCCCAGCTCGCCCATGACCGGAATTACTGAATCTACTGAGAACCCTTCTGATCCTGTTTCAACGAAGAAGCAGGTAATGCCGCCTTTTCTTTTCGCTTTCAAGTCCGGATTTGTCACGGCGAACAGCATGCAATAATCAGCGTGGGCAGCATTTGTAATCCATTGTTTGCTGCCGTTGATGACCCATTCATTTCCTTCTTTTACGGCATTCGTTTTAATGCTCCATACATCTGATCCTGCATCCGGTTCCGTTAAACCAAAGCAAAGAGTTTTTTCCCCAGACCGGATTCCGTCTAAATATCGTTCTTTCAATTCCTCCTCTAAGCCGGTTAGAATTGGTGATAAACCGTTGGTAAATGGTGACGGGATGACGATTGGATCAACCAACTTATTGAATGGATACGAAATATTAATTGCCTCTTGGACGAGCAATGCTGTCATTGGCCCGAGTTGTTCTCCGCCAAGCTCTTCTGCACCAAACATCGTATAATAGCCCGCTTTGGCCGATTCCATCCGAACAATCTTCCGTAATTCCTCCACTTTCGGGTGGTGGCGTCCATCTTCCGTGTAGTAGTTCCGTTCATTGTATAAAAGCTCATGATTTTCCTTTTCTAGCGGTAATACGACCTTTTCAATAAATTGTTTTAACCCTTTAATAATTTCTTGTGTTTCTTCTGGAATTGTAAAATCCATGTTCTTTCACTCCTAAATTTTTAATCTATTGTTATTGAATATTTGAAAGTGCTTTCTTCTTCAAAGTGATCAGGGCATCCGCAACGGTTACGCCCTCCCCTTCAGCATGTACCATGATTGGATTTAGATCGATTTCCTCAATCACATCATGGGTGGAGATGAATTGGCTGAACTTTGCTACTACTCGGCTCAATGCTTTCAGATCTCGAGGTGCGGACCCGCGAAACCCTTTTAATAAGGCTTTGCTGCGAAGTTCATCCAGCATTTCTTCCGCGGTTTCCTCGGAAATAGGGGCCTTTCGCATGACTGCATCTTTGTACACTTCGATATGAATTCCGCCTAAACCGACGAGAATCATTTGCCCGAAAACAGGGTCCTGATTTGCTCCGATGAACATCTCCACAGAATCCTTTGACAGCATTTCCTGGACTAAAATACCTTCGAAAACTGCATATTCAACTTGACTTATCTGCTGCTTTATAAATGTAAATTTCTCTTCGAGTTCTTCTTCGTTCGTTATGTTTAATTGGACGAGCCCTTTGTCACTCTTATGCAAGATTTGCGGGGACATCCCTTTAAGGGCAACAGGATACCCTATTTCTCTTGCCATTATTTTTGCTTCCGCGAGAGTTGCAGCAAGTTGTTCTCTCGTGATTGGAATTCCAATTTGTTTAAGTATTTCTTTACTTTTATGCTCTGTCAGCACGGTAGGAAGATTGTCAAATGACAGTCCATTCATTCCGTCAATTCTAGCAGTCTCGGATTCTTCCTTATAGAATTGGCTGAAATATTTAAGAGCCTTCATGGCATTTACCGCCCGGGAAGGATCCTCGATGACGGCTAACCGGTTTTCCATAAACGATTTTTTCGAATCCTCCGAATTAAGCGAAACAGTGATAATCGGAGTTTCTTTATACTTTTTGGCAATGTTAGAAACGGATCGGATGTGGTTTTGTGCGTGTTCCGGATACAGTCCGCTAAAGGCTAGGAAAACGATCGCAGAGTCGTACTCTCCACTTGAAAGAACAATTTCCATAAAATCTTGCAATAAGTCTTGCCTAGTATTTAATTGTGCGGTTGTATCAATCGGATTTTTCACACCGGCAATCGGCAGAAGATCACTAAGCTGCTGCTGCACTTCAATGGAAGGCTCCGGTACAGTTAACGATGCTTCCGTCAATTGGTCAGCTAACAGAATGCCAACTCCCCCCGAGACTGTAAAAACAGCCGTTTTATCTCCTTTTGGGAGCGGAAGCATGGAGCAAGCGTAGGCTGCATCGATAAATTCTTCAATCGTTTCGGCACGGTATACTCCATATTGTTTGGCAATGGCATTAAACACTTGATCTGATCCAGCTAAGGAACCTGTATGGGAGAGGGCCGCCCGCTGACCTGCATTCGTTTTTCCAACTTTAAAGGCAATGACTGGCTTTTTCTTTTCCGCTGCCAATTTAAAGGCATTGATCAACTTATTTCCATCTTTAATGCCTTCCATATAGCAAGCTATTACATCTGTATCTGGATCTTCCGCAAGGAATTCAATACAATCCGCCACATCGATATCGCTTTCATTTCCAGTTGCAACAAAATGGCTAAAACCGATAAAATTTTGCCGTGCCAGCGTAAAAACGTGGGAACCAAATGCCCCGCTTTGGCTGACAAAACCTATATTGCCTTTGAGGGGCGTTTGCTTTTCCAAGATGGTAGAAAAGGTAGCGAATACCCCAGACTTAAGGTTAAACATTCCAAGTGTATTGGGTCCTAGTATCCTCATACCGCTCTTCTTGGAAATCGCCGTCATTTCTTCCTGAAGTTTTCTTCCCGCTTCACCTATTTCGGAAAAGCCGGAGCTAAAGATGACTGCTGCCTTAACCCCTTTTTCTGCACATTGTTTTAATACGTTGACTACCAATTTGCTAGGCAGTGAAATGATCGCTAAATCGATTTCTTCTCCTATATCTAGAAGGCTGGAATAGCACTTCAAACCAGATACTTCGTTATAATTTGGATTTATAGGAAAAATTTGGCCTCTATAGCCATTTCTTTGTAAATAATTTAAAGGTCTCCCACCCAATTTCTTGCTGTCAGGACTTGCCCCGATAATCGCGATACTCTTGGGTTTAAAAAGAGCCTCTAAACTGTTTAGTGAAGCCATTCCATTACTCCTCTCTATTTACAATTAAGGTCTTTGCTTATATACTTGCAAAAATCGTGCCAACCTTAAATTTCTTAATAAAACCCAGCAAATTCTGCATATTCCCCACAAAATGGTAAGATTTTTTTAAGACTATTCATTTGATGTTTCATCTTTGAAACATAAGAGTTCCAAAACTAACACTGATTATGGCGATTGGAATTAATTTAGATAAGGTTATGGAAAACAATAAAAAAAGCCTAATTCCTCCGTCTTAAAAGGAGAAATCAGGCACTATTTACTTCATAAAAAAATAGTATTTTTTTCTTGCCTAATATACGAGGGGAATTGTAATATTGCAAAATAAATTGAAGAAATAGCGAAAAAAACGGATATAAAGCACTAAAAGATATAGAGAAAGGAGCTAATCCAAGCTCCTTTCTTTTTACCTATATTAGTTATCAATATTTAACATCTACAGGTTGACCTGTCCGTGCGGATTGATAAATAGCTAAAATAATTTTTAGTGGTTTTATTCCTTCTTCACCATTCACAAGCGGTTCTCTATCTTCTTGAATGGCATTTACCATATCCATAAACTGTAAACGATGGGAAGCACCATCAAGGGCTGCAGGGTCAACAGAAGCATAATTTGGATCTCTTCCATTATTATTTTGGACGGCAGCTAAGTTGAGGACTTCCGCTTCATTATTTGGATTACGCAGATAATGCTTAATTAATTGATCATTTTCAATCACTGCTGTACCATTTGTTCCAATAATCTCCAAGCGGGCTGATAGACCAGGATATGCAGCTGTAGTTCCAACAATGGTTCCTAACCCGCCATGTTTAAATTTTAACGTGGCAACGGCCACATCCTCCACTTCAATTCCTTCATGAGCTAATATAGCTGTATGTGCATAGACACTTTCCACCTCTCCCATGAAGTACTGAAATAAATCAATCGTATGAATGGCCTGATTAATTAATACTCCGCCCCCATTCATTTCCCAGGTTCCCCGCCACTTACTATTATCATAGTAGCTTTGAGGACGATACCAATTCACAGCCGCTTGCCCTAGCACCATTTTTCCGAATCGTCCTGAATCAATATCCGTTTTAATCTTCACAGTTGATGAATCAAAGCGATGTTGAGAAATAACACTTAATTTAACATGATGCTCACGGCATACATTGATCATTTGCTGTGCCTTCTCAAGGGAAATATCCATTGGTTTTTCAACGATTACATGCTTTCCTGCCCGTGCAGCCTCTATCGCCATGTCAGCATGAGTGCCGCTTGGTGTAATAATCGATACAATATCAATATCTTTTCTCCTAAGCATTTCTTGATAATCTGTATACCAATCTGCACTGGCCTTTTCTGCAAGTGATTTTGCATTTTCCTCCTTACGGGAGTAGACAGCAACCACCTTTGCCCCTTCAATTGCTGAAATTTGCTCATAATGCGTGGTACTAATTAGCCCTGATCCGACAATAGCAAACCCGAATTCCTGTTTCATTTCAACCGCTCTCCTTCAGACTAACTTACCAATTACTTTCTGTAATCATATTTATTAACATTTATATAATCGTAATAATCAACCGCAATGCGGTACACATTTATCAATTATAGTTAATTGTGGTATTATAAAAAAATAGTTACAATTTAGTCCTTTTTTAGCATTGTTTAACCGTTTGCAGAAATAAAAAACGCTAATCCTCAGGATCGGTCGCTTAGTAAAAAATAAGATGTATTTGTTCTCAGCTATCTTATTTCACCCATGACCCAGTTTGTTCTAGCACCGGTCACTCCAGTACTTAGACACTGGCCGCTAACTTCTGTTAATTCAGCCACAATCGTTTCTATAAGAGGTTGATGAACGTGCTGCGGCATTTCAAAACTCCATTGCTCTGTCCCACTAGCCGTTGTCAAAATAATCGGCTCATTTCCAAAAGTGGAAAAGGTAATTTTTCCTTTACTGCCGACGATTTCATTCACATCCACATCTTCAAAAGCAGAAAAACACCAAATTCCTATGCCGTGAATTCCAGATTCAAATCGATAGGTACCTGTATAAATATCTTCTGCACGATAATTGCCTGCTTGATTTGAAGCAAAACCTTGCACATCCTTTATAGGCCCAAGTAGAAAATCTAATAGATCAAGGGTATGACTGGCTAAATCAAAAAACAGCCCCCCTCCGGAAATTTCGGGTTGAACTCTCCATGGGGAATTTTGTGAATCCAACACGTCTTCCGAAGCTTTTTGATACTGAGTTATTGATACGAAACGAACGTCACCAATCGCCTTATTTTCCAATAACTCTTTTATTTTAACAAATCGAGGCAGCGCCCTGCGGTAGTATGATACATATAAAGGAACGCCAGCCTTCTTGCAAGCAGCAATCATTTCATTGCATTCAGAAAAATTAAGCGCCATTGGCTTTTCTACATAAACAGGTTTACCTGCCTTTGCCACTTTAATGGTATATTCTTTATGTGAACTCGGTGGTGTAGCAATATAGACTGCATCGACATCTGGATCATTAATAAGTGCTTCGGCATCATCGTACCATTTTGGCACATTGTGTCTTTCCGCATAATCTTTCGCTAGTTCGCCCGTTCTCCGCATAACGGCCACCAACTCTGAATTTTTTATATTCTGAAATGCCGGTCCACTCTTCACTTCCGTCACATCACCGCATCCAATAATTCCCCAACGAACTTTTTCAAATTTCATGGCAGTATTCTCCTTCTTTTGTTATAAACTTTAATTTTTTGCAGGTGTCACTGTTGCAAACGGAAACGATCCTTGATTAATTTTTTTAATAACATTTTTAAAATATGACCACATTATGGTACACTTGTACCGTTAAGTGGATATGTTTAGTATAGGAAATTTTTAAAGCACATGTCAATAAAAAGTATCGAATCCAAGGAATGACTTTACCTTAGACTACTTTTTACCTTTTTTTACTGATGGATTACGAATTTTCGTTATAATAGAATGGATTGATTCTGAAAGGAGTTTATACTTTTGAACAACGATAAACAGGAGCAAACGAAACCATCTAGTGTACAAGTCATCTCTCGCGCGGCTAAAATACTGAGGGCTCTTAAAGATCATCCAAAAGGGTTAAGCCTTTCCCAAATTGCCAAAGAAGTGGGCCTTGCTCGGTCAACGGTTCAAAGAATCGTAACCGCCCTTGAGGAGGAAAGATATGTTGCAGCCGCCTCTCTTCACGGCGGTTTCTGTCTTGGACCCGAGATCGCGATGCTTGCTTCCGCGGTCCATAATGATTTAAAAGAAGAAATCAGGCCATTTTTAATACAACTATCATCTCAAATCAATGAAACGGTAGATCTATCAGTATTAAATAATGGGAAGGTGTTTTTTGTAGATCAAATTGTCGCTCCGCATCCATTGCAAGCGACTTCACAACCCGGTGTATCTTTTCCATTACATTGTACGGCGAACGGAAAGGCAATACTGGCCTCCTTGCCTATTGCTGAGGTTGAAAAAATGTTACCGGAGCACTTGCAAAAGTACAATGATCATACAATTACGAGCCGGGATGAACTGTTAAAGGAGTTAAAAGTTATCCGTCAAGAGGGTGTTGCTTTTGCCAGAGAAGAACACATTCGTGGCATTTGTGCAGTGGGCGCAACTATTTTTGACCGCATGGGAGATTTATGCTCTATATCGATCCCTCTCCCATCTATTCGTTTTTATGGCAATGAAGAGAAATTGGCGGCTGCCCTCCTCAGTACATGTCAAACAATTAACCAACACTTTAATATAAAACAATGAGAATGAACATCGTGCGAGAAGGGAAAACGAACATTTCGTATTAAAACGGGGGTGTGGGATTACTGGGGAACAAGCGTCCTCTTACATCTCTTTATTTATGGTGAAAATTCTTCATTTATAACGGTTGTATGTAATTAAAAATCAGGCGGCATTCACTTAAAAGGATGACGCCTGGGGCTAAATAAGGATAGGTAAGCTCTTTCCTTTGTTAGGATCTCATATGTAGTGATTCTGGGTGCATTTCCATAAACTCCAGCCAATTTCCATCAGGATCTATTACCCAGAATTGGTAGTTCAAAGCCATTCCTTGAGAAATTTCTTCTGCTAATTGTACTCCCTTTTTCTTTAATTGGTCCGCCGTTTCGTTAATGTCATCCACCTCAAAACATATATGTTCCGCTCTGTCTCTAACACCCTCGACACCCCCATAAAACAATTCAATGAAACACCCCTCTGCCACCTTTACATATACAATCCACGGTTCACCATTTGGTTGATTCAATTCAAACGCTTTCTTAAAACCCAGCTTATTGCAATAAAAATCCAATGAACGTTCCATATTTACTACATGAAATGCTTTGTGATTAATCCCTTTAATCATCATCTATCACACCTTATTTTTTCAAATTTTACTTTGTGTCTTTAAAATTTTTAATTAAATTGGCTTGCCATTAAGGCCACCCTCCTACTATGATAACTCCTATTTGCTGAGATTTTAAGAAATTTGCAACTGGTGATAATTTCTTTGCAACTTCTTTTACTTTTTCTAATCCTTCAGCAATAATCGTTTCAGCTTGAGCTGGCATTGCAGCATGACCTTCAATAAATATAAATAGGGGGATAAATCAAACTACAATTTATCAACCTTTTAGGTACAGTTTTAAACATGCAAAGGGATACAGCTACCATTCATATTGTAGTTGTATCCCTTTACTTACTTTTGTATTATCATTTAATATTGTCCGTTGCCTCATAAAGAACCTTATTGAATTAAAGTAGCAGAAACCGCCACATCCTCATGTTAATAAGTAGACACTAGGGTACAAGCACAAGTGCCTTAGCAACTATCTTTATTGGGCAGTATACCCGCCATCTATGATTAACTCAGAACCAGTTACAAATCGGGACTCATCAGAAGCTAAATAAAGAGCACCATAGGCAATATCAATCGGTTTCCCTAAACACTTCATAGGGATTTTTTCACTCAAAAAGTGATTGCCGTTTTTGCCGCCCGACATAGCTGTTTCAATGACTCCCGGATGAATGGAATTCACCCGAATAAAGTCCTTTGCTAGTTCCAACGCAGCAGATTTTGTCATTAACCTGACGGCACCCTTTGATGCATGGTAGGCTGTACTCCCTGGAGTTCCAACCAAGCCTGATCCAGATGAAGTATTGATGATTGAACCCTTACCCGCTGTTTTCTTGATTAACTCTGCCCCATATTTCATGCCTAAAAAAGTGCCTGCCGAGTTAATGGATTGTATCATTAAAAATTCATCCACTGTCGTTTCTGCCAATCCATTTCTGCTCAAAATCGCTGCATTGTTTATAAGAATATCCAATTGGCCAAATTCTGCTTCCGTTTTCAAGATGACTTCTTGCCAATCCTCTTCAACTGAGACATCATGCCTGATGCCAATTGCTTCTCCACCCTGCGTTCTGATGGCTTGGACAGTCTCTTGAAGTGCTTCTTCGTTAATATCGGTTACAACTACCTTTGCACCGTTTTTAGCAAATAATATGGCTTCCTCTCTGCCAATACCATTCGCAGCTCCGGTAATAATAGCGACTTTATTTTCTAATCTTTTAGCATTCATGGTACCGATCCCTTTCTTATCTTAACTATTATTAATAGACTGTTTTATTGATAAACTATTGGGCTGTAAAACCGCCATCTATCACTAGCTCTGTACCTGTTACAAATCGGGATTCATCGGATGCTAAATAAAGGGCGCCATAGGCGATATCGATTGGTTCTCCTAAATGAGGCCAAGGTGTTTTATCTTTTAAGAAATGTTCACCGTTTTTCGCTCCGGACATGTTTGTTTCAATTACGCCAGGATGAATCGAATTCACTCGGATCAAGTCTTTTGCCAGCTCAAGTGCTGCGGATTTGGTCATGAGTCTTACAGCCCCTTTTGAAGCATGATAGGCTATACTACTAGGGCTGCCAACTATTCCGTACATGGATGATGTATTAATAATGGAACCGCTGCCAGTCTTTTTCATCAAATTTGATCCATATTTCATTCCCAAGAAAACACCAGTTGAGTTTATCGATTGGACCTTTTCAAATCTTTCCAAAGAGGTTTCCGCTAAGCCAACCCTTCCCCCGATACCGGCATTATTCATCAGAATATCTAATCCGCCCAATTGTTCCTCTACTATCGAAATAACTTCCTTCCACTCCTCTTCTTCGGAAACATCAAGTTTTAAAGAGATTGCCTCTCCTCCATTCTCATGGATGATTTGTAATGTTTCGTGAAGCCCTGCCTCATCAATATCCGTTATCACAACCCTTGCCCCGTGTTGAGCGAATAAAATGGCTGTTCCTCTACCAATTCCATTACCGGCTCCAGTAATCATAGCAATCTTATTTTCTAATCTTTTTAATGACATGCTTCAATCATCCTTTCTATCTATAAAAATCATTTTTTAAGTATTAATATAAAAATTGGTTAGATAATAAATAAAAGAGGAGACTAGGAAGAAAACATTCCTAGTCTTGAAAGAAAATACTTTTTTACATAATAGATTCTATTCTATTTTATTAAAATGGGATTTCTACTCCCTCATCCTTAAGCAGCTGTTTAAAATACTTCATCATTTCATCACCAGGATAGCCCTTTTTATTTGCTTCAGCTACCCAGTTATCCCACAACTTTTTAGCTGGGGCTTTAAATTTATTTAATTCGTCAGAACTTGGCGTAATCACTTTTCCTCCCTTTTCTTGTACTCGTTTTTCAAATTCTTTAATAGAATTTTGCATGGAGCTCATATAAAGTTCTGACATCAGTTCTTGATGTTTTGGCCCTAATTTTTCCACAAATAGTTTTTGAAGATCTTTTGGCATCTTATTGAATACGTTTGCATTTAGAAATAATCCATTGGAAGAAACCCCTAAATCGATCCTTGTCATGTATGGAGCAACTTCATTTAAATTAAACCCAATCGCTCCCGTTGTATTGTATATAATATCATCCGCCATACCTTTTTCAACAGATTCATATAACTGTGAATTATCAATTGATACAGGAGCAGCTCCCCACATTTTGATTAATTCATTTCTAGAATATAGACTATTAACTATTTTTCGATTCTTTATATCTTTAACGGTATTGATAGGATCTGAAGTATATAGCTGTGCTGTATCTGTAGAAGAAGCACCGAGCCAGACAACATCTTTGAATGTATCTTTCATAAATTTTGCTTGGAACTTATTCATTACTTTTACCGCGACTTCAGAGTTAGGAATGGCAAAAGGTAAGTCTCCAATTGATAAAGGGAACAAGATATCGTTCTTGTCAGAACTTGCATATAATAGCCCCACATCAAACACGTCACCGCTTATATCATCATAACCAGTATCAGGTTTTCCTAATGCTGAGCTTGGAAAAACATGAACTTTAACCCTTCCATTTGTTTCTTCTTCAACAAATTTTGCCCAAGGTTCTGCAACTTGTTTCGTATAAGGGTGAGTAGGTGGTGCAAGGTCATTGTAGTTTATTTCTATTACATCTTTACTTGCTTTTGTGGAGTCCTTGGATGATGTTGACGATTCTTTTGCCTGGCCGCATGCAGCTAAAACAAGCATTGTCATTAACATAATGGAGATGATCAAATTTCTTTTTTTCATATGCTTTCCCCCTATAAAATAGTTTTATTTATTCCCCTTTTCAGCTAGCACCGATCTTAAAATTGGAATTCCCGCATAAAAAGTATCAACACCTTGAGCACTTGTTATTTTTAAAACCTCCATAATTTCTTCAAATGTCGCCCCTTGTCTTAAAGCACTTTGAATATGGACCCTAGTTCCAACAGCGAATAAATGTGTAGTGGCGATATCAACGGCAATGTAAATAAATTCCTTTAATTTCGGACTTAGAATGTCATTTTCCCAAGGGTTTGTCAGAAATTGATAATAACCTTCAAAAAACGGCTCATCATTTAATAAGAGTGTGTCTCGGAATGAATGCCAGTAGCCCATCTTTTGAATAAACTTTTCTTTTAACTCCTCCTGATGTGCATCCAATTTCACGTTTGCAAATGCGCCTGTTTCTTCAACTAGAATAGGAACCCCGACAGCACAAGTATGCATTCCTAGTACACTGACAAGTTTAAAAACTTCTAAAATTTCTTGTTCCGTAGCCCCTTGGTTGATGGCGTTTTCAATGTGAATTCTTAATGTATCCTTGCTTAAATTAGTAGGTGCCGAGCTTAATGCCACATTAATTAACTCTCTGGACTTTGCGTCGAGAATGTTGTTTTTGTAGGGAGTAGCTACTAATTTTTTATAAATCTCAAAGAATTCCGGGTCTTTTTCCGCTAAATAACTTAAGGTTGGGTTCCAATATCCCAAGTCCTTTTTGTTAGCTGCCTCAAGATCATTCACTAACTCATTGGTTTTTGTTGTTTCTTGATTAACCAAAATTTAATCCTCCTTTGTTTTTTCAAGGTCATTCCTTTGTAACTTTTAAATATGCAACTATTGTGCCAAATTTCTTTTTACAGAAAGGAATTATGTTCCTACATTCGTAAAACCTAGCTATTTCCCCTTTTTTTCTTTTTTTAAGTATGGAAGAATGCCTTTTTAACCATGGAAACGTTTAATTTTTATTATTGAATGTCTTAATATTGAAACATTTCGTTTCTTTATTGCTACATGGAAGGCGCTTAGGTAATTCACCGAAAATTATTCTTCCAGATGCAGATTTGACAAAAGCTATCCCTGGCTCACTGATGGGGATCATGTTTAATCAAGGGCAAGTTTGCACTGCAGGCTCTCGTCTGTTTGTCCAAAAGAAAGCGTATGATAATGTCGTGGCTGACCTTGTCTCTTATTCAAAAAGTATCAAACAGGGACCGGGGCTAGATTCGAATACGCAAATGGGACCACTTGTTACAGAAAAACAGCAAAATCGCGTGATGAGCTATATTGAAAAAGGGCAGCAAGAGGGGGCTGAAATGTTAACAGGTGGAAGAAATCCATTTGATAGCGGGTATTTTGTTGAGCCGACGATATTCTCAGCCGTAGAGGACAATATGACAATTGCAAGGGAAGAAATTTTTGGCCCGGTCCTTGTTGCTATGCCGTTTGATGATTTAGATGAAGTAATAAAACGTGCCAATTACACTGCTTATGGCCTTGCTGCAGCCGTTTGGACTGAGAATGTTCGCAATGCCCACTATGTAGCTAGTAAACTACAAGCCGGGACGGTCTGGGTCAATAGTTATAATGCTGTAGAAGCAGCCGCGCCATTTGGTGGTTTCAAGCAGTCCGGAATTGGGCGTAAAATGGGATCTTATGCGCTTGATGCCTATACTGAAGTGAAAAGTGTATTTGTTAATATGGATTAAGGTTGCTTGAAGTACGACAGAAAAAAGACCGTCCATTTGGATAACGGGTTCCGTTAACTATCGTAAACATTAAAAATGTAATCCAAAATGACCTTCAAATTGTATGGTAATTTGGAGGTCTATTTTTGTTGATATAAAGGGATTTTGATATTTATTTTGGGAGAATTTGTAATACAATTTGTATATTAAATTGTGGGGTACAATAGCCAATGTACCTCAGCAAAATGCACTACATTTTTACTTGCAATTTGATATACAAAAAATATTGGTTAGTCTCTGTTATAACAGAATGTTGATTTCACTGTGTTTGAAAAATAAACGGAGAAATTCCGGCTAAATTGGGAAATATCCATATTTCCTTAAAAATAAAGGGAGTTTTTCCGCTTATATTATCCAAATCTTTAGATTCTGTCTTATTTAGAGCAGTTAACCGGAATATCTCCGTTTATATCCGCTTCTTAAGCTTCCCTTATATACATTAAGAGGAAATTCTCCGCCTATGAATTCTTATACCAACGCAAAAATCGATACGAAGTTTCAATACATTTCCTAACATTATTGCGATTGGAAAAATACTTCCTGTCCCAAGTAAATAACATAGTGCAAGTGTCTTTTGGTCATCAATGAAAAACTGTAGTAAACCCATAACCAGCCAGTACAGGAATCCCACTATAAAAAAAGGGTACCCTTTCTTCGCCCCAACAATCAAATCATTTTTCAATTCTTCTAATGTCATTTTTTGATAATCCTTTATTTCCCCCCTATTCCCCCATCCTATTTGTATCTAGTTATATTAGACAGATAAATGGTAATTTTTTACCATAATTAACCTCCCCTGATAGCAATATGGCGTTCCTGCTAATAGCAGAAACGCCGTCGTTTGCATAGCTACAATATACTAACTCAAAATACGCCATTTTCATTGGGAGAATTCTCCGGTATGGGCTGACCTACATCCCACAATTCGACGATGGATTCGTTATGGAAGCGGAATATATGGACCACTGCCACCCCAAGGTCATCAGGTTTTTGTTTTATATGGGAGTAAACTACAACCATATTCTCATCTTCAATGACACGTTTTACTTCAAGGCTTTTGTTAGGATTCTGTGCAGCATTCTCTTCCATTGCGAGCATTAGAGAGTCAGCATCTCCACGGAAAAAAGGATTATGATGGCGAAAATCCGGACTAATGTACCTACTGTATGCTTCGCGCACTTCCCCCGACGCAACCAGTTGCAAAAACGACACAGCATTTTCTTTTAAAGAGTTCTTCATTGCAAATCTTCCTTTCCTTAAAGTGTAACTTTTAGGCTAACTCTTTGTAATTATTGTTAATCACATGAGATTCAATAAAATGGGGTCTCGATACATCTATCTTAATAATATTCAACAAAGTTTTCCAGCTCAGATCATTAAATCATTTTCAGATTTAATATCAACTGCGTTTTTACAAAGCTTTTGAAGAACCGTTGCAAAAACTGCGATTACAATGGAAGCAAAAAAAATGACCAAGCCGATAAGTAAAATCCCTGGATTTCCCGCATTTTGTGAGATGAGAGTGACAATACCTGCCACATACCATGCACTGATTGTGATGGCGCAAAATTTTATATATTTAATAGACGTTATCGATAATTCTGAGAAGGCTTTGTTTTTGTCAATATAGCCTAACAGCTTTAACACTTGAAAAAGTGCAAAGAAGAACGGAATAGCTGTCATATAGATCCCGATTAACAGAGGATATTTCAAATGGATAAACTCAGCGTACATGTCAACAAATACATTTGCTTGCCAAGGCAACCAATATATACATAAAACAAGGACAGTTATTCCGACTATACAAACAGCTATTTTTAACATAAGAATTTTTCCTCGGTCAACAATATCCATCAGCTCTTGATTCATTTAAAAGCACCTCACTTATTGAACTTTGATTTCATTTTAATGGAAATTTTATCGTTTTTCAATAAATTATTAGTGCATTTTAATAAATCCACAAAAAACCCCGACATTAATCGGGGTTCTCGCTGTGAAACTTCCAATAGAGATGAGCACCAGGTTTGTCTGCGGGCGATGTCAGGCACCATTGAGAGAACCACTTCTTCTATTCGATTTATGCACCCGGCGGGCGGTTTTCAAAGTCGTAGTCGACCGGTTGCGGTGCTACTCTTGAATGTTGTAGGGCCGGGGTGTCCGGACGGGCAATTTGATAGACGGAAGCACCGACAATTTCAGCTGTTTCTTGCAGTTTGTTTTTATCAATTTTGTCTAACGTATCAGCAGGTGTGTGATACCATGGCTCGAGCGGCGAGTGAATGAATAAAGCTGCAGGTATGCCTAGTTCATGGAATGGCTGGTGGTCACTTCGCCCCAATTGGCCATACGGGACCACTTCACCCAATGCCGTTCTTGCTCCTGCAGCAGAAGCAAGATCGGTAACTAAGTTTTTCTTACCGTCTATGGTATACATGATTAAGCCATTCGCCTTATTGTCGCCGCCGGCATCCTTGCTGCCGATCATATCCATTTGGAAGTGGGCAACAATCCGGTCAGCTTCATCTGTACTTAATGTCCCTGCATAATGGTAGGAACCTAACAGACCTAGTTCCTCTGAACCGAATGTCACAAAGCGAAGCTCTGTATCAATCGGTGCGTTGGCCATGACCCTTGCAAGCTCCAGGACAGCTGATACACCGGAGGCATCATCGTTCGCTCCCGGTCCGTTCTGAACAGAATCATGGTGTGCGCCTATCAGGACAACTTGTCCGGTGTCTTTGTTTTTATTTGGCTTCATTTTGGCGATCACATTATAGGACGTTTTTTCTTCCACTCCGGATCCTGTGACTTTAATATGGGCTGTTAGTGTGCCGTTTTTCAATTTCTCTACCAGTGCCAAACCTTGGGCTCTAGTAATCGCAACGGCAGGAATATTTTGACCATAAGTAGCTTGGCCAAACGCGTTCGAGGAACCGGTATTGTTGTACATCACAACCCCAACTGCACCTTTATCAAAAACATTTTGTATCTTTTCGACGAAGGTGATGTCGCCTCGTTCAATCAGGGCGATTTTCCCTTTTACGCTGTCAGGCACCTTACCCGCTAGCGCCTTACCCACATCCACCAATTCTGCTGTTACCTCTCCACTGTACGAACCAGAAAACACATAGGGCTTCAAATTCTCCCCGCCAATTTCCAATAAGCCGCTGACGTTATTTCTAACAACAGTATAGATGGGGAAAGGCTGCACCTCTGTCTCATAGCCATATTGTTTAAAATGGCTCTCTATGTACTGAACACCTCTAAGTTCTCCAGGAGTCCCTGCCTGGCGAGGAACTTCTGATAAATAGGCAATGTGGTTATACATGTTGTCAGCACTGATTTTTTTGATAATCTTGTTGTCAAATGCGGATGCTGCATTGGCGTTTGGGACACCTGCCTCCGGTCCTTTGGCATAGGCACCATTGACACTCAAAACTAATCCCGCCGTTAACAAAGCTGCCATCGTTTTTTTCCGTTTCATCGTACT
>NZ_JBLVQN010000061.1:0-30081 GCF_058323225.1 Neobacillus sp. PVCKKU3 | reverse complement strand
CATTATTGTTTGTTGACGTTTTTGTTTGTTTAGTTTTCAAAGAACTATTTTGCCTCTTATTACAGCGACAAAAATTAATATATCATATTCACTTCATATGTGTCAACTCATAATTTTCATTCATTAGGTTTGACCTCTCGTGAAGGAACTTTTATATCTTATCACCTGAATCACTCGTGTTCAATATATAATTTTTTCCAATTGAACTAAAAGAAAGATAAAATCCAAATAAAATGCCTCTCTCCATTTAATTAGGAAAGAGGCAATAGCATATTTATTGTTTATTAATCACGAATTCAAACGTCTTTGTTGCTTTAGCAATTGCACCGCCATCATTTTTAAAATTAGTCGTTTTACTTAATTCTGATGGTTCGATATGAATGCTGAGTTTGTTTACTCCTGCATTTAATTTAATAGTTTGCGAGAAAGTCATATCACTATTAATTGTTACAGGCTCACCATTTATAGTAAGAACCCCATCTTTAATAGCATTACCTTGCAGCGTTATCGTATCAGATGATACCGTTTGCCCGTCGGTATGGGAAGTTATAACAACTGGCTGATCAATCCAACGGACAATCTTATCCTGAACGACCATTTGGTTTCCACCTTGGTTTGTAACGATGATAGATAGGTCTGTCCCTTGTGCTCCGTATCCGTAATAGCTGACATCATCATCTTCTTGGTTCGAAGGTGTATGGTCAGGCAACCCTTCTGGATCCCATGTGCCATTTTTTACGTATTTATACGTTAATACTTCACCTTCCTGTGCATCGACAGTATATTCATAATCATTGGTGACTGCCCCAGCACGCGTCATTTGCCATGCACCGGTGTTCCAGCCGTTTTTGCTACCAGGCATCGTAATATAAATTCCTTGTGGAGTATAGGCTGGTGCGTTCACCTTAAATGTTACCTTTACGGTAACTAATTCAGGTGTAACGGTTACAGGATTGGATTTCACCATATTTCCTGCACGGTCATAAACTTGTACCTCGTACGTATACGTTTTTCCGTTTGTTACATTAATATCTCGATACGATTCTTTTGTCACATCCTGCAGCTGGTCGATTTTTATACCGTCGCGGACAATAACTATCATATATGGATCTTCATTTCCTTCCAATTTCCAAGAAAGGTTCACTTGTCCTGATTCCTGTTGAGGCTCAGCTAATGTTATTTTTTCTACAGGGGGTATGGTGTCACTTCCTTTGGTAAAGGTTACCGTTTTTATTTCACTTGTGACCCAAGTGCGGCCTAAGTCATTTGAAAAGGCAAATCGATACTCATAACTGCCTTCATCAAACGCCAGGAAATTAGAACTAAAGACATTCGACACATCCTGTTGATTTACATAAGTAGCATTGTAAGAAATCCAATTTTCGCTTCTAGGCTGTTTTACTTCAAGTTTAGCCTGCAATCCTTCCATTTCTCCCGTTTCTGTTTCACCTTTTACAAAGAAATTTGCTGTGACTGTTTCAGGTTTAGAAAGATCAATAATCGCAGGTTCAAGCGATGTGACGTTTTCAATTTTGTAGTTTTCCTCCGTTAATTTCACATGCGGAATAACTGCTGTTTTGAATTCCACCTTATCAGAGCTATTCCCCTTTTTATCAAGCGCTGCCACTGCAAAGTAATATTTTCTTCCATTATCAAGTCCATCAATTGTTACACTATTAATAGAAGACTCTTTTACTTTTTCGTAAAAAGCACCGGAAATCGTTGTTTGGTAGACGACATATCTTTGCGCATCGCCTTCCCATTTAATAACTGCCGAATGACTGCCCTCCTCCACTGTTAAATCCGTAATAACAGCAGGACGATTTAGGTTTTGGCCCTTTTCCGAAACAAGCATGCGCCCGCTCATGGCCGGAACAGTTACAGTCAATTTTCCATCCTTTGATTCTACTGTGTATTTTTTATCGAGCTGGTCGGTTAATTTAATCCCGTTTATCATTATATCTTCCATATTCAGTTCGACTGTTTTTGGTTCGTTGCCGCGGTTTGTAAGGACGATTCCAACATTCTTTTTATCTGAGCGTGAAAAAGCTAACACATCGCCTTTCGCATATAAATGGTGCAAATCGCCATAGCTAAACAAATCATGATAATTAGATCTTACTTTTCCTATGGCTTGATAATGCTTAATTAGCTCCTTATCTTCACTGCCCCATGGATATGTCCGGCGGTCATCGGGATCCTTTGAACCGGTCACACCTGCTTCATCACCATAATAAATAGTTGGTGCACCTGCATAACCCATCTGCAAAATGGCAGCCAGCTTTAAACGCTGAATTCCAAGCTTCGGGTTATAATTCTTATCGAACTCCGCTCTCTCAAAAGAGTCTGTTCCATTCCCCAGAACAAACGCTGCACGGGCAGTATCATGTGAGCCCATCAGATTCATAAGGGAATAAAATGCTTCTTTTGGATAATCCTCATAAACAGCAGTTAGCTGATTTTGTGCACCTTCAGCGTTTCCGGATTTCAGGTAATCGATCATAGCACCGCGGAAGCGGTAATTCATGACGGAATCATATAAGTCACCCAAGAAATATTTGGAGGCATCATCCCAGATTTCTCCCAATATTAATGGTCCTCTTTCTTTCCAGTCTTAAGCTCTTTTCGGAATTCCCTCCAAAACTGAGGGTCCACTTCGTTTGCCACGTCCAAACGCCAACCGGATGATCCTTTGCTAATCCATGACTTGGCTACCGAATCTTTATCATACATAATATATTTGGCAAACGAGTTATTATTAAGCTCCGATGGATAATCGACTGCTTCACCAGGAATGGATTTGATTTCTGGAAGTGAATCGTAACCCCACCAACACTGGTACTTATAAACACCGTCAACTTTTTCATTTTGAATGTTAAACCAGTTTTCATAACCGTAAGGGCTAAATATTTGTCCCTCTGATATAAATTTTTCTTTTACTTGTTTTTTAGCCTCATCTTCTGACACTCCCTGATTCTTAAGGTCATAAATTGCGGCCCAATACTCATAAGCACCTACCGTTGGATATTTACCATAACGGTCAAAGTAGATGGAATCATCGCCAACATGGTTAAATACACCATCTAAAATCAAATGCATCTTTCGTTTCTTTAATTCTTTGGTAAATGCCTGGAACTCTTCTGGGGAACCAAACATCGGATCCACATTTTTATAATCTGCAGCATCATATTTGTGGTTCGATGCTGCTTCAGCAATTGGATTTAAATAAAGTGTGTTTACTCCCAATGATTGTATATAGTCCAATTTCTGTTGAATACCTGCAATGTCGCCGCCAAAGAAATCATTAGAGAAGATTGCATCGTCTTGATATCCTTCGGTGCCTTTCAAACGAGGGTTATCAGGCAGATCATTCCATTCTTTATGTTCAATTGGCTCTCCCCCGCGCGCATTGCTTTTGGCATTATCATTTTTCTTATTTCCATTGTAAAAACGGTCAGGGAAAATCTGATAAACGACAGCTTCCTTCATCCAATCAGGAGTTTTATATGACGGGTAATATACCGTCAGCTGGAATAATGATGCGTTAGAGTCAGATGCCGTACCTATACCGCCTTCTTGAACGTCTTCCCCATATTCCTTCTGGCCAGCGCCGTCACGGGCAATAAATTTATAGCCGTATACCCCCTTTTCTTTAGGCGTAACGTTCGCTTCCCAAAACTCCACTTGTCCACCCTTTTGCTCAAGCCAGCCGGCAGATTCCATATCTACAGTGACAGTGTTACCGGTATTATAGTTTTTCAGCTGAACCTTCGCTCCAGTTAGGTCCCCTTTCTTCGCTTGAAGCCGAAACTTTACAACATCTCCTGCTTTTACCGCCCCAAATGGGGAACGGTAAGCCGTATCCCATGTATCATGGTATAGCTTGTCCCCCTGAACAATGCCATCAGGCAGCCCCGGATCATAATCGGTATATACTTCTTTTGTATCATGGTTGTAAAAAAATGTGACCGCAGTGTCCTTAAAGACATTTAATACAAAGTTATTAGCTGGATAAGCTGGTGCACTCCAGTTATCCCCAAGAACAATTTTAAATTCATGTTTACCTTTTGGAACTTGAGCCGTATATGTGTAGACGTTGTCATGGTCTTCATCATGCAAAATTGCCGTCGATTCATCAGGTGACCACTCTCCCCCGGCATTAAGCTCTGGCTGAATATCACCAACAATCCTTGGCTTTTGATTATCCGGCAGCTCAATCGGTACTGTTACTCTATGAGTGGTGTCATCATAAACAAACGTAACCTCTGTTTCTTTATCAAGTGATAATTTATAATTATCACCGTTCCTTGCCCCGTCTGCCCCGTAATTCTCATCCCAGGTGCCATTTATGGCAATTTTATATTCATAATTTCCTGCAGGCAGTTTGCCGGTTAGAATGTACTTCCCCGTTTCCTGCAACTTCATTTGCGTAGCCTGATCTGCAGGATTCCACTCACCGGAGCCTCCCAGCTCATCTTGCAGGTTACCAACTAGAGTCACGATCCGTCCTTCTGCATTTGTTTGTGCCGGATGAAAAAAAGCTGTTCCTGCAATCGTTTGCACAAATAACGCTAAAAGTGCAAGGTAATTCAGCCACTTACGTAAGTTTCCTTTCATGCATTTTCCTCCCCCAAAATTTTTGCGCAAACGTTTGCACTTTTACAAATAGAAAACGCTTACTTAAATCCATTATCGCATCATCAATATCTCGAAAAGAATAGGTCTTTGCTACTAATATTTACTAAAACTTAAATCACGGACACGATTGCATTAGGCTAACCACTCCTACGGCTTCATGGTCAAGTAACTTCAGCAGGTAAACGTACATGCTTCACACCAAATAAAGAGGAGACACTCGCCTCCTCTTCAATTGGGCAATCTATTCTTGGAATTTCACTCGAATGTTTCGGCGCCCCTCATCTTCATTACCTTCTTCAGGCAGGGTGTCATTTTTTATAAAAAACGAAAGAACCAGCGTCAAAAGTGATAGTACAGCAATCACCATAAATGCCATGTTGGCACCGTGGATATCCGGATATAGGATTCCCGGCTCATCCTTCGCCGATGCAGCAGTTGTCGTCATCACAGTGACAAGAATAGCGGTCCCAACCGATGCGGCAATCATTTTCATCGTATTATCCATTGCTGCTCCATGGGGAATGAGCCGTTTCGGAAGCTGGTTTAGGGCTGCCGTGGCAACCGGCATCATAACCATGGAGAGGCCGAACATCCTAATACTATATAAAACTGTTATAAAGGTAATGGTTGTGTTTGGCCCCAATTTAGTAAACGCAAATGAGGATGCGGTTATTATGATTAAACCTGTGATTACCAGCCATCTAGCACCAATTTTATCAAAAATCCTACCGATAATCGGTGCCAAAAATCCGCTAATTAGCGCGCCCGGTAAAAGAGCAAGGCCTGCCTCAAACGCTGAGAAATCTCTCATATTTTGCATATATAAAGGAATGATCGTTTCAGCACCAATTAACCCCATAAACCCTACCATTCCGATAATGATGGCATGCGGAAAAATTGAAATTTTAAATACTCTAAATTCCAGCATGGCATGTTCGAGACGTAACTGTCTTGTAATAAACCATACCAAGGCAAGACCTCCGATTCCTAATGTTAAAAGAGTGATGCCGCTTCCCCAGCCAAAATTTCCTGCACATGTGAATCCATATAGAAGACTGCCGAATCCAATAGAGGATAAAATGATGGAAATTATATCGACTTTTGGTTTCGATAATTCGGTAACATTTCTCAAGGTGAAGTATGCAACAACAATGTCTATTAAAGCTATTGGCAGGATGATAAAAAACAAGAGGCGCCATGAATAATGCGACGTAATCCATCCCGATAAGGCCGGCCCAATCGCCGGAGCAAAGGATATAACAAGTCCAACCAGTCCCATAGCAGCGCCGCGTCGATTAACCGGAAAAATCAGCAAAAATACCGTTTGCATCAACGGAAGCATCACTCCAGCTCCGCATGATTGAATAATTCTTCCTAATAAAAGAAATTCGAAATTTGGGGCTATTCCCCCAACTACTGTACCGGCTGCAAAAATGCTCATTGCAGTCAAGAATAACTGGCGGGTGGTAAACCGTTCTAACAGGAATGCACTTACTGGTACCATAATACCGTTGACAAGCATAAAAATGGTCGTCAGCCATTGCGCACTGTTGGCGGTAATGTTCATTTCCTTCATTATCGGAGGTATTGCTGTAATCATCAAGGTTTGATTTAAGATTGCGATAAATGTTCCAGCTAAAAGAAGCGCCACGATTGGGCCTCGTTTATTAGTGGATTTATCCATTTCTCCATCCTCCTTTATTTTCAAAAACGTACTTTTTAGATTACATGATTTTGCCACGTTGTGCTAATTATTTAACTTGGATGAGTTTGTCTTTTTTATCTAATTTTTCTTGCGACATTCTTATCAATGTACACTTTTCCCATTTACACAAAAAACCCCCTCATCCACCGAGGGGGCTAATCCCAATTTCTTCTATAATATTATGATAAAATCCGTTTTTCACCTTCAATCGCCTGAATCGGGGCGATATTTTGCGTAAACTCCAAGGTGCCTACATATTTTCCATCCTCATCGCGAACGGCAAAATATCTAATGTAGACGTACTTATCGCGAAACTTAATCCAAAAATCTTCGCTGTCTTTCTTACCTGATTTAAAGTCTGCCAGCAAATCCTCGACCACATGAACACTTCTTGGCGGGTGACAATTTTGCACTGTCCTTCCGATAATGGCTTTTGTTCTAGCAAAAATTCTATCCTTCCCGTGCGAGAAATAACGGACCACATCCTCATGATCAATAAAGGTAATGTCAACCGGCAAATGGTTTAATAACAGTTCAAGTTGTTTTAACGACAGGATCCCGGTTTCCATTTTAATATAGCCTTCGGAAATGGCATTTTCATCAAGTGCATTCCGTTCTGGTTTCCAAACAGCCTCCGGTTCGGTTAGGCAAAAGCCGATTTCATCGCTCTCACGGGCAATCTTCACCCATTCATCTTCTGTTAAATTGGCCAGCGCCATTGGGAACAGTATGTTCTCCTCCCGGTAAATCATTGCTGTTACCTCTTCGATTACCCAATTTAGTTTTTCAAGCACTACCTGCTTTTCACCATTATAATGAAGCAGTGTTTGTTTCACTTCTTTGATGGCATCGCGGATGAAGTCATCGATTCTCCACATATTATTTGTTGGACCGTAAATGCCGTAGTTTTCTAAGTATGGAAAAATCAAATGCTCCTTACGATTAAAATGTTTATCAATATCAAGCAGCAAGTTGATATCCTCTAAGAGCTTAAATACATTTTCCGCATGATCCTCTTTTTCGAACTGCCATAAATGCACTTGGAGCTGCGTTTTCACCAATTTATCAAGCTCTCTATTTTCCAGCTTAAAGGTGTGGATTGGATGTCCAGGCTGTTCCTCTGGCTTCTTCTCGCGGTTATCTTCCTCAATTCTCCCTTTAAAAATATCAGTGTGCTGAGTGTACAGGCGCTGCAGTTCTTCTGCCGGCATACTTCCCTCGTTGACAAACTCCAGTTGCAGCTGTGCAATTTCCTCTATGGTCACTTTACCAATAAAAGCATCGAAATGAGCCTTCACTTCATTTATATTTCTTCCATTATGAAGGTCTCTGAAAATTTCTTTTAAAATTTCGAGACGCTCTGTATTCTTATATGTTTGTTGTTCACGGTTATTAATGAATTCACTCATATCCAGGATTCTCCTTCGTCAATTGCTTTTTTAAAAAATAACACTAATCCCGGTACGAGTTTGTGATTAAAATCATTCATTTCAAATGAAATATTAACAAGTTGTGAACAATGAAAACCTCCATAAAAAAGCTTCAGTTTCTAAAAATGAAAACTGAAGCTGAACCGCCTATTTGCCGATAAATGAAGCTTGTCGTTTTTCAAGGAATGCCGAGGTTCCTTCCTCCTTGTCAAGGGAGCCGTACAGTACTGCTTGAGCCAGCTGCTCTATCAATATACCTGTTTGAATATCCGTTTCCGCTCCGCTGTGAACCGCGATCTTGGCAAGCCTTACTGCTAATGGCCCCTTGGCTAAAATTTTCCCCGCCTTTTCTTCAACAGCTCTCCATAACTCTTCTGTTGGAACAACTGCCGATACCAAGCCAATTTCTTTTGCTTTCGCAGCAGTGATCATGTCACCTGTTAATATAAGATCAAGGGCTCTGCTTTTGCCAATCAATCTTGTCAGCCTTTGAGTCCCGCCTGCTGCCGGAATAACCGCCAAGTTAAGTTCAGGCAGGCCAAATTTAGCATCCTCACTGGCAATCCGAATATCGCAGGACAGCGCCAGTTCACTGCCACCGCCTAAGGCATAGCCGTTTACCGCTGCGATGGTCACCTTTGGGCTGCTTTCCACTTTTTGATAAAAGCGGGACATTCCGAACGAAATGGCATCCATAGGTTGATAGCCGCGGACCTGATTGATATCAGCCCCAGCCGCAAAGGCTTTATCCCCTGTTCCGGTAAAAACAATGACCCCAATCTTATCTTCCCGTTCAAGTGCTTCAAACCCCTCTTCCATCTCGGTAATGGTATCCTGATTCAAGGCATTCCGAACGCTAGGCCGATTGATTTTGATAACCCAGATAGCCCCTAGCTTTTCCACCAAAATATTATCAAAAGACATTCTACTAATCTCCTTAAAAGATTCTATTTTCTAGAGCATTGTCAAGCCGCCGCTGACCGACAACGTTTGTCCAGTCACATACCCCGCATCATCAGAAACAAAGTAGGCCACCGCACCGGCAATATCCTTTGGCTGTGCCAATCTTCGGAACGGAATAGCCTTTTCCAGAGCACCGGCAAGGCCTTCATTATATGAGCCGATTTCCTGGAATAATGGGGTGTCACTCGGACCTGGCGCCACACAATTTATGTTGATTTTATGACGGGCCATTTCGCGGGCAAGTGTTTTTGTCAGCGCTACTACGCCGCCTTTTGCCGCAGAATAAACAGCTTCACCGCTCGAACCAACCCTAGCTGCATCAGAAGCAATATTAACAACCTTCCCGTACCCGTTTTCAATCATAAGCGGCAAAATCTCCTTGCACGTATGGATCTGCCCCATTAAATTAATATCAATGATTTTCTTCCAGGTGTCCGGCTCACTTTTTAAAAAAGGTTCAACCTTATCCCAGCCGGCATTATTCACTAACACGTCAATTTTCCCAAATGCCTCAACCGATTCCTGAACCGCTTTTTTCACACTTTCCAGACTGGTAACATCACAATGAACTGCAACTGCTTCACCGTCATTTTCTTTAATTTGCGAAACAGTTTCCGCAGCGCCCTCTTTATTAATATCAGCAACAATTAAAGCCATTCCCCGTGATGCTAGTAATTTAGCAATCTCTCTGCCAATGCCGCTGCCGGCACCAGTAACAAATGCAGTACGTTTTACCACGTTTATCCCTCCAATTTTTAAACCTTATCAGCAAATTTTTCATTTAGCAGATTCCTCAAGCGGAACTTCTGGATTTTCCCGCTTGGTGTTCGCGGGAAATCGTCAATCACTTCGAGGTGCTCTGGCCAATATTGCTTGGCGACGCCTCTTTCTGCTAAAAATGCCTTCATCGCATCAAAAGTTAGCGGTACTGCCCCCTGCTTCATGCTTATAAATGCACAGGCTTTTTCCTGCAGACGCGCATCCGGCATAGCAACAATTTGAACGACGGATACATCCGGGTGCTCGTATAAAACATTTTCCACATACGCAACCGGGATGTTCTCGCCGCCGCGAATTATAATATCCTTGTTACGGCCAGTGATGCGGATATAGCCATCGTCATCCATCATCGCACGGTCACCTGTGATGAACCATTCCCCGTCAAACTCAGACCTTGTCAACTCTATTCGTTTTAAATAACCAACAAACAATGAAGGTCCTCTTACCAGTAAACTTCCTTCTACGTTAGGAGGCAGTTGATTACCTACTGCATCCACAACCTTAACCTCAAGCCCCGGGAATGCTTTCCCATCTGTAGAAGTGAGCTTTTCCTCGGTATCGTTTGCAAGAGTCAGGGTAACCAAGCCGTTTTCGGTTTGCCCCCAGCCTGACAGGATTTGCGCGGGCAGCTTTTGCCGGGCCTGTTTAACAAGTGTTCTTGGGATTGGGGCTCCAATCGCGGCAAAATACCTGAGCGAGCTTAAATCGTATTTCTCGATTCCGTTGACTTGAATCGTGTCCTGTAAAAATGGTGTAGCTGCAGTAGTAAAGGTAATTTTCTCTTTTTCTATTAATTGAATAAACTCTTCAGGATTCCAAATATCTTGGTAAACAGCACTCCCCCCATATATAGCCGGAAGGCGGACACCATATAGGAAACCGGTTTGATGGGCAAAGGTGGAAGCCATGAAAATGACATCATTTGGAGTTAATTGAAAATGATCAATCCAAAGCTCGGATGCGAACGTCACCGTATTGTGGGTGTGCATGACACCTTTTGGTTCACCAGTTGTGCCTGACGTAAAAATAATTTCTGTTATTTCATTAGGATCAAGGGCAATCTGGTCCAAAACAGAAGGATCCCTTTGCTCTTCCCAAGGAACATCCATTAAATAGGAGAAAGATTTCATGCCCTCCGGCACTTTTTCTCCAATGACAAAGATATGTTCCAGTGAGGGCCACTGCGGCTTAAGTCTCTCAATCATTTCCGAATAATTGAAACCGCGGAACTCGTCGGGTACGACAATCATCTTGGATTCGGCGAGTTTGACCATAAATCCAATTTCCCGATCACGATAAATAGGGATTAATGGATTGCTTATGGCGCCAATTCTAGTGGCCGCAAAGTGTAAAATCACAAACTCATTCCAGTTTGGAAGCTGGATGGAGATGACATCCCCTTTTCTAAAGCCTATTTCAAGCAGACCAAGGGCTACTCGGTCGACGAGTTTTCCGAGTTCCTTATAGGTGTATCTGCTTTTCTTATCAATAATGGCTGTTTTTTCAGGATACTTTTCAATTGCTTCCTTTAAATAATCAAGAATCGTCTTATTTGACCAATTCGATTCATATTTTTTGATATCCTCATCCGTTAAAATCGTTTCGAAACCCATCAGCCTGTTCTCCCCCTACTAAAGGTAATATTGGTTTACTGTCTGAATTTCTTAAAATCAACCGGACGTTTCTCGACAAACGCATTTCTTCCCTCTGCCGACTCATCCGTTTTGTAGAACATCGCTAAGCTTGCCATTGAAATTTGCGAAATCCCTTCAATATTGGCGGAATCTGCGTTAAAGGAATATTTCAACATTTTAATAGCTGTTGGACTCTTTTCTAGAATTTTTCCCGCCCATTCCTCTGCAGCCGCCATCAGCTCGCCTTGAGGGACGATTTTATTGACAAGGCCCATTTCCTTTGCCTCCTGCGCTGAATACTTTTCGCACAAGTACCAAATTTCCCTGGCCTTTTTCTCACCGACAATCCTTGCAAGATAGGCAGATCCTAACCCTGCATCATAGCTGCCCACTTTCGGACCGCTTTGGCCAAAAATGGCATTTTCAGCAGCGATGGTTAAATCGCAAAGCACATGTAGAACGTGGCCGCCGCCAATCGCATAACCGTTTACGGCTGCAATAACCGGCTTTGGAATCGCGCGGATTGTCCGGTGCAGAGCTTCAATTTCCAAGCCGATACCACCGCCAAGTCCGCCTGAGCTATCATAGCCACTGTCACCTTTATTCTTTTGGTCACCGCCAGTACAGAAGGCTTTTTCTCCTGCTCCGGTTAAAATAACCGCGCCAATTCGGTTATCATCCCAGGCATCCCGGAACGCCCAAATCAATTCTTGGACAGTTTGAGCACGAAAGGCATTATAAACCTCTGGGCGATTAATTGTTATCTCGGCAATTCCATCCTTTTTCTCATAAAGTACATCTGTCATTTCCATTTTTCATTCCTCCATTTTCTTTTGATAAAATTTTCAAAATAACTTGCCCTCTGACCACTTCAAAACCAGATTGATTGGTGCATGTTACCTTTTCAGTCACCCAATCCATCTCTTGATTGACGTCTATGGTTTCTATCTCAACTGTCAACAAATCGCCGATATGGACTGGATTTAAAAAGACGAATTCTTTCTTCAATATCACAGCAGGGTGACAGGTCAGTTCTTTACCCATCGCCTCCTCAATCAATCCCTCACAAACAATTCCCGGAACAAGAGGCCGTTCAAACCGCGTCTCACTTTGATACACCACATTAAAATCCCGGGTTAAGAATTTCCACTTTTCAACATCTTTACTAACAATCGTCCTTTGGATTCTCGCTATTTGTCCGATGAAAAATTTTTCAGCATCATCCATTTGGGAAGTAGTCTCCTATTTTAATAGGGACGAAATTCTTTTCCAATCAATTCTCGAGCAATCACCATTTGGTTAGCCTGTGCTGTGCCATCTCCAATTTCCAGCCCAATTACATCCCGAAGCCTTTGTTCGAGCGGCATTTCCTTCGTATAGGCGTAGTGGCCATTAAGAAGCATACATTCATGGATTGCCTCCTGAGCATATTTTGGTCCTAGCCATTTTACCGAGGATGCCTCTTTTGTATGTTTTTTCCCATTGTCACGAAGCCATAGGCCGCGATATGCCTGCCACTTAATTAACTCCAACTGCGTATAGTGGGTGACGATTGGAAAAGAAACCCCCTGAAATTTTGCAAGCGGTCTGCCAAAAGCCTGCCTCGTTTTTACGTGTTCAATGGTCTCATCGATACTTTGGAAGGCTGCCCCAGCACACTGGAGGCCAATTAATAGGCGGCTAAGGTCAAACCCATTCATGACCTGGAAAAAACCATTGTTTTCAAGTCCGATTAAATTTTCTTCCGGGACCTCGACGTCCGTTAAATAAATCGAACCTCTTCCAATCGGTACATTCCCCATGTCGTCATAACCTTTACACTCCACGCCAGGAGCATCGGCAGGCACGACGAAGGCACTGATGCCTTTGCTACCGGAGCTGGGGTCTGTTTTTGCAAAAACGATGAAAGCATCGCCAATCGTTGCCGCACTGATACCTGACTTTTCTCCATTTAAAATGTAGCGGTCCCCTTTATGTATTGCTGTCGAGCGGATTCCAGCCGCATCGGTCCCGGCCGCTGGCTCGGTAATTGCTACTCCAACAATTTTGTCACCGCTGGCAATTTGCGGAAGCCAAGTTTTTTTCAATTGGTCTGTCGCATGATTGCTAATAATTTCCGATGCAAGCGCATTCAACATAACGGCATAGGTTAGGTTAAAATCCCCGCGCCCTATTTCTTCTGCAGCAATTCCAGTCGTCACACAATCCGCCCCGCTGCCGCCATACTCTTCGGGAATTCGCAGTCCATTCACTCCCAGTTCCCCAAGCTTTTTCCACAAATGGCGGGGATGTGTTTTTTCCCGGTCCCATTTTGTATATTGGGGCAGCAATTCATTTAAGGAAAATTCTCTTAGCATTTCGCGAAAATATTCTTGTTCATTACTAAAGGTAAAATTCAACAAGATGATTCCCTCCTTTACCTTTCTATATTGCAAATTCCGTGCCAACATAGAATTCACTACTATTGCTGTTTCCCGAGTTTTGCATTTTTGCAAAATCACTATTCTTTTGCAAAATTGCGAATCTAATTTGCGAAACAAAAAAAACACACACTAGAAAAAGTGTGTGTGAATAGATAAAATCATCATTTATTTAGTTTATATTTCGCTATTTTTCTATATAGACTGGCTAGGTGAATATTCAGCAATTGGGCTGCTTTTGTCCGGTCGCCGTCTGCTTCCTTTAGTGCACGCTGGATAGCGGAAATTTCTGCATTTGATACAGCTTCCTCTAAACTTAAGAGTTTAGGTGTTTCTTCCGCCTCCATTTTTTCAACTGAACGTTCAAGAGATGGGGAAAAAAACAAGCTTTCCATTGTCAGGGTTTCCCCCTGAACAATGTTCATCCCCCGTTCAATAACCGCTTTTAGTTCGCGAACATTCCCAGGCCACTCGTAATTCAAAAGCCATTCCTGGAGATTGGGTGCTAAGTATTTTACCTCTTGGACTAATTTTTCATTGAAATATTCGATGAAATAATAGGCTAACGGTAAAATGTCCTCTTTTCTCTGCCTTAACGACGGTATTTTTAATTCAAATACATACAAACGATAAAACAAATCCTGCCGGAACTTGCCTTCCTGAACCAAAGTTTTTAGATCTCGGTTCGTAGCTGCAACAATCCTGATATCGACATTCTTGCTCCCTGTTCCCCCAAGCCGCTCCACCTCTCGCTCTTGCAGCACTCGGAGCAATTTCCCCTGTGCTTGATAAGGCAACTCAGATATTTCATCCAGAAATAGTGTCCCGTTCTGCGCCAATTCAATTTTTCCAGGCTTTCCTTCTTTCTTCGCCCCGCTAAATGCCCCTCCTTCATAGCCAAATACTTCCGATTCAAATAATTCATCAGGAATCGCCGCACAGTTAACCGCCACAAACGGATGGTTTTTTCTCGAGCTAAGTCCATGAATGGCCTGGGCAAACAATTCCTTCCCTGTACCGCTTTCGCCAGTAAGCAGCACAGTTGAACTGCTGGCTGCAATCCTGGCAGCCAATTCCTTAATTTGCGCCATCAATGGGCTGTCGCCAATAATCTCCTCAAAACTATATCGATTCCCGTTGGATGTTTTTGATCTTATTTTTGGCTTATCCACCATCTGCAGAAAGGAATAAAATTCAGCATGATCGATTTCTTCTTTTCTTAAAATGACCGAATAAATGAGGTGTTTGTCCTTTTTTTCGATTCGAATTAAACAGGGACGACCTTTAATTAAACCAGAAATAACTGTATTTCCAACAGCAGAGGTTGGCCGTTTTTTTGTGGCTCCTTCCACGATATGCGCAATAGAAAGCCCAATTATATCAGGCTTTTCAAAAGCAAAATAGCTGCAAAATTCAGGGCTAACATCTACAAGAATCCCCTTTTCATCCACTGCCAGTGATCCCCAATACCCTGTGCGGTTATCAACTTTTTGGGTCAGTTCCATTCACATCACCTATGAACTTTGTTTAGGCAGCATAAGTATGACCACCTGTCCTTTTACCACTTCGTTTCCCTGCTGGTTGTAACAGCTGACCCTTTGTGTTACCCAATTCCTTGTCTCGTTAATATCAATAATTTCGAGCTCCGCTGTAATCTCATCTCCCACATGAACTGGGTAATAAAAAACTAGTTCCTTTTGCAGCAAAATGCAGGCGTCTCCCGGCAACTTTTGGCTAATGACCTGGGTGATTAAGCCTTCGGTCAATAACCCTGGAACAATTGGTTGGTCATAAAAATTTTTCCAGACATTTTCATTTACTTGATAAACTGGGCTAAAATCCCGTGTCAACTCATTGCATAATTTGACATCATCATCTGTAAATACTCGTTTTAAGCGAGCGATTTGTCCGATAAATAACTCATCAATCGCTATACTCATCTATTTCATCTCCTATTGAAAAAATATTATGAATATTTTTTATAATTTAAGGGTAACAGATACTCATCCATCCGTGCAATACTCAATCCCCATTCACAACTGTGTTAGGTTTTATAATTATTGAATATTCAACGCCGCAACGGCATATCGTTGTTAAGACGGAAAGGAGACTAAAGAATGACCATAAGTAAAGAAACAACCAAGAAAATTGATAGTATCGCCAATCAGAAGGTCCGAAACATTGTTAAAATATGCGTGGAGCAAGGCTGCCAATTCAGACCGCATCCCAGCAATCCAAATATGATAAATTTGTTCGATCCAATCCGAAGGAAAAATATTATCGGCGATATAAATATTGCAAGTGAAAGAGGCTATTTTACCCTTGAAGTGAAGGGCGGAAGGTTCAAGTCATTTCGTAATGAAACACATGATTTGGATATTGACCGGGCAGATTTCGAAGAACGGGTACTTAAAAAGCTGAAAGGCTGATTGATTAAAAACTAAGGGGCAGTGATATCTAAATCACTTGCCCTTTTATGAATGTACTTTTTATAAAAATTTTTCAATTACCTTTTGTCCATTTTCATTTTCTTTATATAGAAATGTTACGTTACTTCCCTCTTTAAGGGCCAATATTTGTTTTCGGGCTTCATCGGATAATTGGAACGCGGTTTTCGTGCCATTCATATCAATCTCAATGGTATGAGGGTCGATTTGTCCAACATATTTGCCAGAACCGTCGAGAGCGGCTTTTTCCACAAGTAAATCCATAACAACCCTCGCCTGCTCCTCTTTTGCTGTTAAGAAAACCTCCAGCTTATAGTTGCCATTTTTCAGGTCGGTGATGGTAAATTCCTTGGCAATTTCTTCATTGTTTTCGAGATTTACCTCCTCCATGGCTTGAGTAGACATAACCTCTTTTGAATATTGTTTTACCTTTTTTCCAGACTCATCATATACGATATAATCCACTTGTAAACCATTTGAAAACGTTAATTTCTGAGCTTTACCGGAAATATTCTTTACTCGGTAATTCACGTTAATTTCCGGCCCTTGCTCAATAATTTCAATCCTTGGAAGGAATCTTGCAGCAATCTCATTTTGTTTAGGTGCTGCCGCTTTTGGAGGTCCTGAACTGCCATTCGTCTTATCCCCCACACCTGAACCGCAGCCCGCTAAAAGTCCAATAGCTAAAACAGAGGTTAATATGAAAATCACACTTTTATTTCTCATTTTCACGATCCCCTTTTTGTAATTATTTGGTTTCAGCATAATAGTCGCTTAAAGAAGGGGGGAGGTTACACCGTATTAAAGAAATTGGTCTTTTGACATAAAGAAAGCCGCCCGATTAGGCAGCTGATCTTTTTTTATAACTTCTCCAATATCGTAAAAAGCTCTTCTAAATGGTGAATCTCGAACGTAGGAATGACTTCATTCCGCTCTTTATTGTGGCGGTTAATCCAAACGGATTTGATCCCGGCACGGTTTGCCCCAAGAATATCGGTCATTAGGTTATCCCCCACCATGATGACTTCCTCCTTTTGCATAGACAGGCGTGACAAGGCATGTTCAAAAATTGCTGGATCTGGTTTTCCTCTACCAAAATCACCTGAGATGACGATTTGGTCAAAGTATGGAACCAATTCTGGAGTAATGGTTAGTTTCGTATTTTGCAAGTCTGGTGATCCATTCGTTAATAGTAGAAGCTGGTATTTCCCTTTTAACGAATCTAGTGTTTTAAACGTTTCCTCATATAAAAACGGCAGCTTTCGGCGCTCCGCTGGGAAACGCTCCGCCAATTCTTGTCCAAATTCTGGGTCGTCAACCCCCAAAGCCTTAAGCCCCGCCGTCCAAGCGTCTTTCCGGTAACCAGGAACCGTATCCTTCATTTTTCTAAAATCATCGTGATCATCTAGGAAATTACCCCATAGACCTTCAAAGGGATTGATTCCTATCATTTGTGTAAAAGGATAAAATTCATAGGAAGAGTAGAGGTTTCTAGCAGCCTCTCTGACAGCCTCCTCCAACTGGTCCGAATCTAGTCCATATCGTTCCTCTGCAACCTTACATGTAGCCACAAAGGCTTCCTTTACACTCTTCTGATCCCACAGCAACGTATCATCCAAATCAAAAAAAACTGCTTTAATCATGCTGGCGCCTCACTTTTTGTTTTTTTAACTAGTTTACCATTTTTTCAAAAAAAGAAAACTGAAAACTTCCTATATTCATAATCTAAAAAAGAGGTTTTAAAATAAGGAGGAATTATATTTTTCAATATTTATGCATGTAATGTTTTTAATTCTTTCTCTTCCTTACTAACGATTTGCTTCGGAAGCAACCCGCTAAAAATGGCCGCCAGTGCAAGAATGATAATCGAAAAGTAGAAAGAAAGATTATAATTTCCTGAGAGGCTATACCATAAACCTGGTAAGTATGAACCTAATGCCGAACCTATTTGATGGCTTAGTGACAACATGCCCAGGATAAACCCTACAGAATGATTTTTAAAAAATTGAGTTGCCAGTAATTGAGTTGGTGCTACCGTTGCAAAGTCGACCAATCCAAACACAACGGCAAAAGCCAGCAGCATTGCCGGGTTATAAGTATTTAAAAGAATAACAATGGATGAAGCTCTTACCGCATACAACCCGAACAGTATTTTTTTGCAGCTCCATCGATCCGCAACGATACCTGAAAGTAAAATGCCAATAATGTTAAAAGCAGCCAGAATGCTCACTGCAGCACCTGTTACACCTGGTGAAAATCCACATAAATTAGAAATAGGAATTAAATGTGTATCCATTAATCCTGTCGTGGTAAATCCACAAACTCCAAACGGTAAAATTAAAAACCAAAACTGTCTTTGGCGGAAAGCATCCCAAATAGAAAAATTACTATTTTGATTCGCATCACCAATTGTCTGTTTTTCTTCTTTCGCTTTTCCGCCAATTGGCAGTATACCTTTCTCTTTAGGGTCATTGCGTAATAATAAAAGGACAACAGGAAAAACAATAACTGCCAGAAAAATGCCTAAAATAACAACTGTTACTTTCCAATTCAACCAGTTTATTAACAGTAAAGACCCTGGTACAAGAAGCATTTGCCCTGCTCCAAATCCTGCTTCGATAATCCCCAAGGCAAGGCCGCGTTTTTCATTGAACCACTTCGTTACCAGGACGGTTGCCGCAACATTAGATGCTCCCCCCACTCCGATGGAAACGAAGATGCCGTAAAGAACAAACAACTGCCATGGCTTATTGATAAAGGAGGTTAAGAAGATACTCACTCCAACCAATAAGGTACTCACCGATAAAATCAACCGAGGACCCAGCTTATCTACGAGTCTCCCAATCACTGGCTGCGAAAGACCATAAACAACAAAGCTTAATGTAGATATAAGGGAAATAGTCCCCCTATCCATGGAAAAATCTTTTTCCCAAGGCTGCACAAATGCTCCAAACGCAAGGCGAACTCCTTGAACAGCCAATAAAGCTAAAAATGTAATAAAAATAATTATCCATGCATAATGGAATTTTGCTTTCATAGAATTCACCACATCCGGACAGTAATTTAGTTTCGTTCCCGTTTTCAGCCTAATCACAAATTTCACAATATTAATAGTATTCACTGTACTATGATACCACTTTTCCGCTTTTAACAAATAAAAAAGGTACTTTCTCATTAAGAAGAAAAGTACCTATAACCAAAATTATTCTTTTTACAACAATCCAAGAATTAATATAAATACGGATAAGAACCTCCCGGCGGTCTCCAAGTCGGGATTCCTTGAAACCCATGACCCATCATTGGCTGCTGATAATATGGATTGTGATTTGGATTGTGATTTGGATTGTGAGAAGGCGTGTAGTGATGTGGAACATGGCTAAGCGTTGAGTGATTATATTCGGCAATACAACCTCCTGTTTGTCCAGGATATGGACCAGTTGTAATATGTTGTGTCAATCTTTACACCTCTTTTCCACGAAATTTAATTTATCATATGAAGACAAGTTTCATTTTGTTACTTTCATAAAAAAACACCAATTAGCCTTTTGATTACACATTAATCCTTCCCATCAAAATAGTATTATAGTAATTCCCATCGGAAAGAATTTTGTCCTTTTTTAAGATGCCTTCCACTTCGAACCCATATTTTTGATAAAGTTTAATAGCTTTATCATTCGTTTCAAGAACACTCAATGATATTTTCTTAATACCGTTTGAATCTGCCCAATGAATGGACTCTTCCAATAGTTTTTTTCCTATACTATGACCCCAAAATTCTTTTAAGACACAGACTCCAAATTCCACTTTATGTGACATTCTTTTCAGTTGAGTCCCTTCACATCTAGAGAAACCTATAATTCTATCATCGGCTTTAGCCACTAAAAAAAGATTATTTTTCCGTTCAGTATCCTCCCCAATAATCTGTTTGAAGCCAGATTCATCTATGTATGCTTCTCCTTTTTCTCGATCCATATTTTCGGTCTCACCATCAATTTGTAACCTAACTTCAGACAAGTTTTTGGCATCCTCCTCTTTTGCAGACCTAATAATATAAAGTAAATTATTTATTTCAAATTCATTTGGATTCACTTTCATTTAAAACTGTCCCCCCTTTTTCAGCTTAGTTGCCCTTACTATAATACTCCCATGACCACTTAATTTCCTTCTTGCTAACATAAAAAAGCGTTCCTGTTTGAAACAGAAACGCAACTTTATACCCACAAATATTGAGTTTTGAGTGTTATTATTTTGTTTGGTTGATTCCATTAACGATTTGTGTCAATGCTTCATTTATTGGTGTAGCCGGCCGGCCAATAAGTTTTTCAAAATCGTTACTTTCAACAGCCAGTGTATCTTCGCGAATGCTTCTTTGGATGTCAACAAGTAAAGGAATAAGAAAATCAGGCAGTCCAGCAGCTTTCATAATATCGGCATATGCAGCATCATCAACCTTTTGTAAAATTACCTCTTTACCCAACACGTTTCCAAGGGCAGATGTTAATTCTTCCTGTGTTAATAGTCTGCCGGAAAGCTCGTAAATTGTGTTATCGTGTCCTTCACCCGTCAGTACCGCAGCAGCAGCCTCTGCATAATCCTGCTGCAAAGCCCAGCCGACTTTACCTGATTCCGCAGATGTTACCCATGGAGCACCTGCGATGACACCTTGAATACTTGGGATTTCGTTTTCCAAGTACCAGTTGTTGCGTAAGAAGGAGTATGGGATGTCTGTTTTCACGATTGCCTTTTCTGTTGCCTGATGTGTAGGGGAGAATAGGTTATTACTTTCCGTTGCGTTCGCTAAACTAGTATAGGCAATAAATTTAACTCCCGCACGTTCTGCTGCAGCTACTGCATTGGCATGCTGGCGAATTCTTGTTTCATTGTCTCCGTCCGCAGAAATGATTAATAAACGATCGATACCTGCAAAAGCAGTATCCAATGTTTCCGGCAGATCAAAATCTCCATGACGTACTTCCACTCCACGAGCACGCAGCCCTTCTGCTTTCTCCGGATTGCGAACACTGACAGCAAGTTGGTTTGCGGCTACAGTTTTTAATAAAGTCTCAACGACTTTTGTGCCAAACTTTCCTGTAGCTCCTGTGACTAATAATTTCATTTTGATTCCTCCGATATAGTTTTATTTAAGAGTCCATTTGTAACAAATTTAATTACCTGTAATCATAATAGTTACAATTTGTTTTTTTGTCAACAAATAAATTTTGTTCTTTCTATTAAGATAAAAATCACATAAATCAAAAAAGGACTTACTCATTAAAATTTCGAGTGAAGTCCTTGATAATATGATGGATTTCTTTAGTTCCTGTATTGGTTAAATCTTTTTAATTTATATCATATAATTTACATTTATCATAAAAACTGGTTTTACCGATTTCCAGTAGTTTAGCCGCTTCTAGTTTATTACCCTTCGTTACCACTAAAGCTTGTTCAATTGCTTGTTTTTCTGCTTGAACGAGTGTCTCCTTCAATGGGAGAATATTCTTCGGTTCCGTTGACAAGATATTGCTTAATGAAACAGTTTGTTCATTATGTAAGTTAACTGTGTTTCCCCCCTCGGTTTCTCGATCGCGCAAATATAGGGGCAGGTGCATTAATAGAATGGTTTTTCCATCAAGCACATTGATAGAACGTTCTAATACATTCTCCAATTCGCGAATGTTCCCCGGCCAAGAATGCTGCATCAATCTCTCAGTTACTTCATAGGACAACTCAATACCATTTCGGAAAAATCTCGCCTCTAATTTTTTCAATAACCGCTTTGCAATCGCAGGGATATCTTCCTTTCTCATCCTAAGCGGAGGAATATCAATTTTAATAACATTTAATCGGTAATATAAATCTTGACGGAAATCCCCTTTTTCTACCATTCTTTCTAAATTCCGATGGGTGGCGGCAATGATTCGCACATCTACAGGGATTGACCTATGACCACCGACTCGGAACACCTCTTTTTCCTGAAGGACCCTTAATAGCTTGCTTTGCATCGAGAGCGGCATATCTCCGATTTCATCCAAAAACAGCGTTCCGCCGCTTGCCAATTCAAACTGCCCCTTTTTGCCGCCTTTTTTCGCGCCTGTAAAAGCACCATCCTCATAGCCAAACAATTCTGATTCGAGCAAGTGCTCCGGTATGGAGGAACAATTAATTGCCACAAAGGGAGCGCCGTACCGTTTGCTGTCACGGTGAATGGCATGCGCAAATAGTTCCTTTCCGCTGCCTGATTCACCGATTAATAGCACCGACGAATCGCTCCTGGAAACTCTTTGCGCCAATGTTTTTGCTGCAAGAAAATTAGGGCTGTCCCCAATTAAGTCCTGAAAACTATATTTACTTTGCAAATCCCTTTGAACTTTTGCTTGATAATAGTTTAATTCATCAACAAGGCTTTGGATCTTACTTTTATACATCCGCCATTCTTCGGGATTTCGGAACATGACATTTCCTACAGCACCAACAATTTGCCCTTCTTCCAAAATAGGAAAACGGTTGGCAATCATTTCACTGCCATTTATTTGTTGGACTGAGGCCAGTTCCTTCAGACCTGTTTGGGCAACAATATGCATCCGCGAGTTTTCAATCACATCCTGCACATGCCGGCCAATCGCCTCTTCCATTGTAGTGCCGATAAACTCGCAATATCCCTCATTAATATATAAAATAATCCCGTTATCATCGACAATAACCACACGTTCTGCTAATAGATTAATAATTTGCTCATGCCAGCTGTTTGGTACTTTGTCAAATGCCCGCATCGATTGCCTCCCTTATAAAAACTCGATAAATTTATTATAGCAAAATCTTAATGAGTTTTTTGAAATTTGGAAGATTTGTAAAAAAAAGAGAATCCCGCTGACTCGGATTCTCTTGGACTATGTTATCAATTACACCGATATCGTCTACTGCGCTGTGTACCCGCCATCGAGAACAACCGCCTGACCTGTTATTCCCCTGCCTTTGTCGCTTGCTAAAAATACCGCATAATCCGCAATCTCAGAAACGGATAAGAGCCTTTTTTGCGGGACAAGCGGATAGATGACCTCCTCAAGAACACGTTCCAAAGCGACGTTTCTCGTTTTGGCCAAATCAACTAATTGGCCCCTTACAAGCGGTGTATCAACATAACCCGGACATAAGGCATTGACCGTAATTCCGTACTGGGCGCCTTCTAATGCGGCTACTTTCGTTAAGCCAATCACCCCATGTTTCGCGCTGTTGTAGGCCGCTTTCCCGGCAAAGCCAACCAAGCCATTAATGGAAGCCATATTGATAATTCGGCCAAAGCCCTGATCTTTCATATAAGGCAATACATTTTTAATGCCAATAAACGGTGCCGTTAACATAACTTTAATCATCAGTTCAAATTTTTCTGTCGGAAAATCCTCAATTGGGGAAACAAATTGCAGCCCAGCATTATTTACGAGAATATCTATTTTTCCAAAGGTACTCCTTGCCAATTCCAGACTATTCTTATATGCTTCCTCATCAGTGACATCACAGGGAGCTGCAATTGCTTCAAAACCTTGTTCCTTTAACTCCAGCGCCACTTGTTTACTTTTTTCTTCATTTAAATCGGAAATAACAATATTTGCACCTTCTTCAGCAAAAGTCCTGGCAATTTCTAAGCCGATTCCGCTTGCCGACCCGGTCACAAATGCTGTTTTTCCAGCTAATACTTTACTCATAATCTGGCCTCCTAAACTGTTAAGCAATTCCAAAGAGTGTATATATAGCAATAACCGCAAATACCGCCAATGTCTTAATGACCGTAATGGCAAAAATATCACGATAGGATTGCTTATGGGTTAAACCTGTTACTGCCAGCAAGGTGATGACTGCCCCGTTATGCGGCAGTGTATCCATGCCGCCCGATGCCATCGCCACGACTCGGTGCATAACTTCAGGTGGAATATTCGCTGCGGCAATCGCTTGATTATACTTTTCAGCCATCGCCCCTAGCGCAATCCCCATGCCGCCTGAGGCCGAACCGGTCATTCCGGCAAGTGTCGTAGTGGTAACAGCTCCGTTCACGAGTGGATTAGTAAAAGTAGAGGAAATGCCATCACTCATTTTTGCAAATCCCGGAAGTGCTGCAATGACTCCGCCAAATCCATATTCCGCCCCTGTATTCATGGTAGCCAATAGTGACCCGCCTATGGCTGTGTTCACACCATCCTTAAAGCCTTTCGTTACCCGTTTCCAATCGTAGGCAATCGAAGTGATAATCCCGACAAGGAGTGCCATAATAATCGCCCAAATGGGAGCAGATACTGCTACATCAACCTTATAGGTATCCAATCCAAGTGCCGCAAAATCAAATCCATTCGGATACCATTTTGGAATATTCATTACAAAAAGTTTATTCGTTACTCCGACCAAAATGAGCGGAACAAAGGCGAGAATCTTTCTTGATAATGACTGCTGGGTTGTTAAATCAGGAAGAACAGGTTCATTGGTATCCAGCTTTTCCTTTTCAACAGCGGACGCCGTTTCTGTACCAAACCCGTAATAGCCTTCACCGGCTCTTTCTGCTTTTTTCCTTCTAGATTCTAGATAGAATAGGCCAACAGCCAAAACGATGATCGCACCAATTATTCCCAGGATAGGTGCAGCATAAATATCGGTTTTAAAGAAAGCGATTGGAATGACGTTCTGTATTTGCGGTGTACCCGGCAGCGCATCCATTGTGAAAGTAAAGGCGCCCAGCGCAATTGTACCTGGAATAAGCCTTTTCGGAATATCTGCCTGCTTGAACATTTGTGCAGCAAACGGGTAAATCGCAAACACGGCTACGAATAAACTAACCCCGCTGTAGGTTAATATTGCCCCAAGCAACACAATCGACAGCATCGCCCGTTTCGCCCCAAGCCAGCCGACAATTGTCTTCGCAATCGATTCAGCAATCCCGGACATTTCAACAACCTTACCAAAAATAGCTCCCAATAAGAAAACAGCAAAATAAGATTTAATAAATCCGACCATTTTTTCCATAAATACGCCCGAAAAGAATGGCAATACATGGCTTGGTGCAATTAAGACCACAGCCAGGAGGGCACAGATTGGAGCAAACAGGATAACAGAGTAACCTCGGTAGGCCACAAACATCAATAATCCAAGTGCCAATAAAATTACCAATAAATCCATATAAATCCCCCTTGCGTAAAATTCGTAAAGGTTTTTTAGAAAACGCCTTCATACCCGTTTTAAAAAAAGGCCGTTACATTTAAATTTATTTGCAAGTTTTATGCCAACTATTCTGAAAATTAAAAATTCCTAATATAAAGGCATAATCAACATATTCACTTAGGAAATATCGATAATTGGTGAGTCAAATTTCCGATTCTACGGAAGCTGTTTTTCCGTTCTTCCGGAAATTCCACCTATCCGGAAAATTAATCCCTTCACCAATAGTTTTTTTTCAACAAAAAAACGCACTGCCAATGTGCAGTGCATCTTATAAAATTATGCCTTAAACGTTATTTTCCCTAAGAGAAATTCGAAAATATTTTTGCAGCTTCACGATTCCAGTGCTGATCGCAATGGCAATGATTGCTGGCAACAGCCAGCCCAGTCCTTCATTATATAACGGCAGTACTTGTTCATAAAAGGATACAATCGGATCCATCCACCTGAAATTTTCTATTCCTACAAGCTGACAGAAAGTTTTGATACCATCGATAATGCTGACCATAAAGGTTACAACAGTTGCTGAAACATAGACAATCTGCGAATGTCTAAAAAACTTTGATAAAAATGTCAGCAGCATTAGGACTACAGCCAGCGGATAAAGAAACATTAACACTGGAATTGAAAACTTGATGATGTTTGCTAAGCCGAAATTACCAATGATAAGAGATACTAACGAAAAGAAAACAACCCAAATTTTATAGCTAATTTTCGGCATTTGGCCATGAAAATACTCACCGCAGGATGTTACCAATCCGATACTCGTAGTCAAGCAAGCGAGAATGATAATAATCGAAAGCATGACTGTTCCGACAATCCCAAAATAATAGGTTGCTGTTTTTCCGAGGACAGGACCTCCTGTTTCTAAAAGTCCGAATCGCCCTACGCTAGTCGCACCTAAGTAAGCAACACCAACATAAATGATTCCTAGGAAAACTACCGCAACCAATCCGGATTTGGCTGAAGCCGACAGAATGCCGCTTGTTGATTTAACTCCCATTGCACGAACAGCATTGATAACAATGATGCCAAACACAAGCGAGGCCAGTGCATCCATCGTGTTGTATCCTTCCATAAAGCCCTTTACAAACGCGCCGTCGGCATAGGCTTCTTGTGGTGCTCCAATCGACCCCATAGGTTTAACAATCACCATTACCAATAACACAAAAATGAGAATAATGATGGCTGGCGAGAGAATTTTCCCGATCCGATCCACCAGTTTGGCCGGATTTAATGAAAACCACAAGGTTACTCCAAAAAATATTAGTGAAAATATGAACAATCCAATGCGATCCGAGCCCCCGCCAACAAACGGCGCAATCCCAATATCATAGGCTACAGCACCTGTTCTTGGTGCTGCAAACAGCGGTCCAATTGTTAAATAAAGCAGCGAGGTAAAAATGATTCCATAAAGCGGATGAACCCTGCTTGCCAGTTCCTGCAAGTTTCTGCTTCCAGAAACACCCATCGCTAATATTCCAAGAAACGGCAAACCAATCCCCGTTATTAGAAACCCAGCTGCCGCCTCCCAAACCTTTGTCCCTGCGTTTTGTCCTAGTGATGCCGGAAATATTAGATTTCCCGCTCCAAAAAACAAGGCAAATAACATGACCCCTATTACAAAATACTTCGAAAATGGCAATCTATTTTCCATTAAGGTTAAACCCCTTCATTTCTTATTCACGGATACTAATTTTACTATTCTCAAAATTAAAATGCAATCCATTTCCGTGATTATTTTGATAATTTTAAAATACATTTAAATACTGGAAATACAGAATTAATCATTATTTACAGTAATTTCTTTTTGAAGCTACTTTTATAACACTCAATTCACAAAACAAAAGTAATTTTTCTAAAATAACATTTTACCATAGGGAAATTCAGCCACCTGAGCCATAACCTACGCCTGTTAACACAAAATTTCAAATTATAGCCGTTTTGCCGGAGATATCATTATATAATGAATTTGAAAGATAAATTCTTTTTTCTGGAGTGAGATTTAGATGTCAAAAAAGAAAAAAATCATTAAGAATAACACTTCGGAATTTATTGATCTGCAAAAACAATTGGCTTTTTTGCGAGATAACAAGCGTAAAATACGGGAAGACAAAGACCTTTATTACGATAAAACAGAAGATCTGCTCGATATTGAAAAATACTATCAAACAATCGCGCAACATAACCTTGATGTCACCACTTTATTTTATAAATACAATGAATTACTAACAAAAACCCATAAAAATCGAATTCCCTATTTTATCAGTAAAGATTTATATCTATATACCTGGGTAGACCTGCACCCAGACGGCAGCGTAAAAAGTATTTACTCCAGTGAAAAAAAGAATCCTGAAACCATCATTATTCAGGATTATCAAATCATCACAGAAAAATATGAAGAATTTCAGGAATTTCTTCGAAAAATTAAGCAAAAGGAATTCGAAACGTTTCACGAATTGAAAGTCTACGAACGAAAATTAAAAGTGAACACTGAACATATAGTCCCCCAATCATGGTTCGGTGCCCTCGAACCGATGAAGGGCGATTTACATCATTTGTTTGTTTGCGACCCGGAATGTAATATTACCCGCTCAAATTTCCCTTACTCAGATTTACCCAATTTCCATCCCGAATCACCGGAAGAACCGGTTCAAAACAATTGCGGACTCGCAGTCGGGGGAAGATTTGAGCCTGAGCATGGCAAAGGGACAGCGGCAAGGGCAATGCTGTATTTCTTGCTCCGCTATCCGAAGGCAATCAAAAAAGCTTTTCGAATCGAGATAGATCTCTCCACTTTAATCAAATGGCACAAGACATTTCCAGTAGGACTTTATGAAATGCATCGCAATCAAACCATTTACCATATCCAAGGAAATCGGAACCCATTCATTGACTTTCCTAAATTGACTGAACAAATTGAATTCCCTATTCTTTAACTTGTTATTCCCATCATTTTTTTGGCAGATTAAAAGATATGTAGTACTAAAAAAGAGGCATCCTTTAAAACCGGATTGCCTCTTTTATATAGATATAAAATATATTTAGACTTTTTCCCTTTTAAATGTATACTCTTTTCTTTGAAAATACGACTTTATCGAATCATTGATGAAGGCGACGCTGATTGCTGTAAATATAAAGAAGAGAACTGGCGCAATGATAATCCATTGGCTGGAATAAAGGTATGGAAGACTTCCCCCAATAACACCGGACCACTCATAAGAAACAGAGCGGGGATCGTCAACAATCATCCCGTAAGAAACGAAGGTACCGCCGAAGAATAGCTTCATAAACCCAAGGTGGGCAAGGAGCTGCAGGACCTGGGTAAATTGCTGGCCAAATAATAAAATCCATTTTTCGTAAACATGGGGAACGATGTGTTTAAAATAAATGTAGCGTTTACTTGCACCAAGCGTTTTGGACGCCACAATAAAATCTTCCTTTTCCACAATCCTCATTTCATTCGCTAGATGGATGGTTAAATTCGGAATCGCAATAATAATTAAAATAACCGTTTCAAATAAAGCCCTTCTCCAAAATGGGGTTTGGAATCCGTCAATTGGCATCCACAAAACACTAAACAAAATGAAGTAAACGATGATGGTTTGCGGAACGACGGAAAATGGTTCAAAAAGACTTTTTAGAAAAACAAACAGTCTTGGTTTCACAGAGTAGATCAAGGAGCTTGCCACTAAGGACAACAGCAGTCTTAAAATGGCAACAATCAAGGTGATTCCGATGGTGTACTTTGCCCCTTCAATCATCATTTGCCCCAAATCATACCCGAACTTATCCGAACCGAGCAAAAACACCGTAAATGGCGGGTATGGCGGTGCATCGATAAGATTCCCCTTATCATCATAAAAAAAACGTACCTGTCTGATTTCCCCATCATGAAGTACCGTATTTAATATGCTCCAGGTAAGCAGTGTAACAAGGAATAAGACGCCAAAAACAAATCTTTTTCTTTTTAATAAAAATAGAATCATGCTACTTGGAATCCTTTCTGTAATCAAAGCTGATCCATTCGTACGTGCGGTAAAGTAGATAAAAAGGGATAAAAATGAGAATACAGCCGACAACAAAAGGATCAGGTCCAGTGACCATGGCCCTTAACAAGCCGTTCATATTAAACAAATAATCTACTACCAATAAAGTGGACAGCATCGTCCAGAAAATGGTCTTCGATGAGCCAAACATCCCCTCGGCAATATTCCGGAGCACGTGGATATTCAAAATATAAGAAAAAGATAATCCCTTTGCTTTGGCTAAATGGATATATTGTTTCTCCAACTCTTCCTCAATGTGGTGGATGAACACCTTCGTGATATAGAAGCTAATGGGAACGCTTAAGCTGATCACTGGCAACAAGAAGGCCTTTTCGCGCAGACTGACCACTGTTGCTATTTTTATTCCTGTTTTCTTGTAAATCATGATAACAGCCAGCTGCAATAAGAGAATGAACATCAAATCAGGAACAGCCTCTGCCAATTCAATCAGGTTTTTAAGGAAGTTGATTTTTTTCCGAAAAAATATAAACGAAAGATATGTAATGATAAAGGCGATGAAACAAGCTGTAAGGATGCTTAATCCGAAAATTTTCATAGACTCTATGTATCTATCAAAAATAACTGGAAATAATGGATTTTTTCCGTCCAAAGTCAATTGATCATAGGAGATTAAACCAAGGTTCATGGCTTTAATCGCAATAAAGTAATCCGAAAAATGAAACGACAAATCCTTTAATAAAACTGGTAATGCACCAATGCAAATTAACACTTCCACTGCTAACAAGCACTGCAAAACTAAAATAACCACTTTTTTCGCAATACGTTTAAGATTCATAGATTCTTCCTCTCTATTGAT
>NZ_JBLVQN010000060.1:0-32387 GCF_058323225.1 Neobacillus sp. PVCKKU3 | reverse complement strand
TTGAGAAAAAGTTTCCACGAAATCGATTACATCCAAATCCTTTAATTCTTTCGCCTATAGGAGTATAATTATAACCGTCAAAAAGTTGTTAAAATTATATGTATAATTAGGGGAAAACAGGGAAAGGGGAAACCGACACGTGAATATCGAGAAATTCCAAGAAAGCATGTATGAGCTAGTTGTTGAAACCTCCACAAAGCTGCCAAAGGATGTGCGCCGCGCCATCAAAGCAGCGAAGGAACAAGAAAATGCCGGGACTCGCGCCGCGATGAGCCTAGCGACTATTACAAACAACATTAAAATGGCAGATGATCAAGTATCACCAATCTGCCAGGATACAGGACTTCCTACTTTTAAAATTAAAACTCCAGTTGGTGTAAACCAATTAGAAATTAAAGAAGCTATAAAAAACGCAATTGTCGAGGCTACTAAAAATGGTAAGCTGCGCCCGAACGCTGTTGACTCTTTGACTGGTGCGAACAGTGGCGACAACCTAGGCGCTGGCGTTCCGGTTGTTAAATTCGATCAATGGGAAAAAGACTATATTGATGTAAAGCTGATTTTAAAAGGCGGCGGCTGCGAAAACAAAAACATTCAATACAGCCTGCCTTGTGAATTAGAAGGACTTGGACGCGCTGGACGTGACCTTGACGGGATCCGCAAGTGCATCATGCACTCTGTTTATCAAGCACAGGGACAAGGCTGTTCTGCAGGCTTCATCGGCGTCGGCATCGGCGGCGACCGTTCCTCCGGCTATGATTTGGCAAAGGAACAATTATTCCGCTCGGTTGATGATGTGAATCCAAATGAAGACCTTCGTAAATTGGAAGAATATGTACTTGAAAATGCAAATAAATTAGGGATCGGCACAATGGGCTTCGGTGGCGAAGCAACTTTGCTAGGTTGTAAAATAGGTGTCATGCACCGCATTCCTGCCAGCTTCTATGTGTCTGTTGCTTACAATTGTTGGGCATACCGCCGCATGGGTGTTTCCATAGATCCTGAGACGGGCGCAATTGTGGAATGGGCTTACCAAGACGGCGAGTTCATCGACTTCGCACAAGATGAGGCAGAACAAGAAGTTGCTGCTGCTTCTGAACAGGAAGTCATCACTTTGCAGGCCCCAATTACTGAAGAGCAAATTCGTGCTTTGAAAGTCGGTGACGTTGTGCAAATCAACGGCATGATGTACACTGGCCGCGATGCGATTCATAAGTATTTAAGCGACCATGAGGCACCTGTTGATTTAAACGGTCAAGTGATTTACCACTGTGGCCCGGTTATGCTGAAGGATGAAGCCGGCGTATGGCACGTCAAGGCTGCTGGCCCGACAACTTCGATTCGCGAGGAGCCTTATCAGGGCGACATTATGAAGAAATTTGGCATTCGCGCTGTTATTGGTAAAGGCGGAATGGGCCCTAAGACTTTGGCTGCTTTAGCAGAGCATGGCGGTGTTTATTTGAACGCCATCGGCGGCGCTGCCCAGTACTATGCTGACTGTATCAAGGGTGTCGAGGGCGTTGACTTAATGCAATTTGGTATACCTGAAGCAATGTGGCACCTGCGCGTTGAGGGCTTCAAAGCGGTAGTTACAATGGATTCGCACGGCAACAGCTTACATGCTGATGTTGACAAATCATCGTTGGAGAAATTGGCGCAGTTTAAGGAGCCGGTTTTTAAATAAGATCTTTAGGATTGGGATAGACTCGCATAGCGCGGGTCTATCTTTTTTTTGTGGGGGGGGTACCGAGGGGGGAGATTGTAGATATGTTTCGGAAATTTGTAGATATCTCGAAAATTTTGTAGATATAATTGAAAAATTGTAGATATCATCCGAAAATTTGTAGATATCATTTCAAGCGGCAAGTTTTAGTTCGTAATTAATACTAGGATTTCCCTTCAGATAGGGTCCTAAGGGCCAATTTGTAGATATCTGCTGGTAATTTGTAGATATCTTAAATAATTTGTAGATAAAATTAAGAAATTGTAAATATCTCTCCAAAATTTGTTGATATTTTTTCAACTATAAAATAAAATACTCAATTTTAAAAAAATCAACAGGGATATTGGCGTTTTCTATCGAAAATATCAGCTATAACTTTAAAGGAGGGAACATTTTGTTTGATTTAGAGCTTTATAAACCGATTCCACTGGAACAAACAGAAGCACTCATAAGAAGAATAACGCAATATCATCCTAAGAGACCCAATATAGAAATAGAAATAAAAAAATTATATTCTGGCTACCAAGGTGAGAAAAAACTTCGCTATTTTCTTGGATTAATTCCTGACAAAAAATATCATATTTTTCATGGCCTCCGTCTCCCGATTGGAAATACTTACTTTCAAATAGATGCACTTCTTCTTTCCCCTAAACTAACTCTTATTATTGAATCCAAAAACTATGCAGGGACACTTATAATTGAAAAAGACCAATTAATACAGGAGGTGAATGAATCAAAAGAGGTATACGATAATCCGTTAGAACAGGCAATTCGCCATAAAATCCTTTTACAATACCTGCTTGAAAAATACCAATTACCAGCAGCACCAATTGAAGTTTTAGCTGTAATGACAAGGTCCTCAAGTGTAATCAAGATTGTACCAGGATACCATGAAGCAGAAAAAAAGATAGTAAAAGTAGGCAATCTTTTAAGAAAGATCGAGGAACTGGAGAACCGCTACACCGCAGAAAGAATTGATCAGAAAACAATTGGAAAAATAAAAAGGCTGGTATTAAGTAAACACACCCCGCTTAAAATTGATGTATTACGGAAATTCGATATCGGAATAAAGGAAATTATTCCGGGTGTTTGTTGTCCACGATGCTTACATATACCGATGCAATATCGAAGGCAGAAATGGTATTGCCCAGTATGCGAGCTGCTTTCGCAGGATGCCTATATCGAAGCAATCAATGACCATTTTTTAATTATAAAAAATTCGTTAACAAATAGAGAATTACGTGAATTTCTACATATCCCTTCTTCAAGGCAGGCTACCTATTTGTTAAACCAAAAAAAACTCCCATCCACCGGGTCCAATAAGGGCCGCATTTACTACCAACCAAATTAACTCCATTTTCCTTTATATGTTAATTATGTTTTCCCCCCGAGAACAAACACTATAAAAAACAATATTGGGGGAAACTTGGATGAAAAAATTATTGTGCTTACTTAGCATAATGGTCCTATTGTTACCGACTCTTACATATGCAGCGCTGCCGAATCGGCCGATACATTGGGGATTTAAAAAAGCAGTTGATGAATTGCCGCCGGAGGCAGGGGCGGAATATGATGAAATTCTTGCTAAATACGGGGCTGTTTACAAGGGTGACCCGAATAAAAAAATCATCTATTTGACCTTTGACAGCGGCTATGAAAATGGGCACCTTCCTAAGATTCTTAAGGTCCTAAAAAAAGAAAAAGTGCCGGCGACTTTTTTTGTGACTGGGCATTTCCTGCTGTCACAGCCGGAACTCTCTAAACAAATAGTCGATGAAGGGCACATCATTGGGAATCATTCCTGGCACCATCCTGATTTTACCCAGGTTAGTGACGAAAGGGTCCGTACAGAATTGCGCAAAGTTAGGGATAAAACCAAGGAGATTACTGGCCAAAAAGAAATGAGCTATCTCCGCCCGCCGCGCGGTGTTTTTAGTGAAAGAACGATGCAAATTGCAAAAGAAGAGGGCTTCACACATATTTTCTGGTCCCTGGCTTTCGTCGATTGGAATGTAAACAGTCAAAAGGGCTGGCATTACTCATACAACAATATGATGAAGCAAGTTCATCCAGGTGCAATAATTCTCTTACATTCCGTCTCGAAAGACAACGCGGATGCTCTTGAAAAAACCATCCAAGATATGAAAAAGAAAGGATACAAATTCAAAAGCCTCGACCATTTGATGAAGAAACCGAATGAAAAGAAGAAGAAAGCGAAGAAGAAGTAACCGAATTTCATTGAAATTCGGTTTTTTTCTATTTCATGCTATAATACGGGGAAAATACTAAAGGATGGAGCCCATATGTGGCAAGAAACTATACGTATTGACGGTCCGTATAATTTTGACAGCGTATTGGAAAGACATGCGCCGGATCCTTTGAAGGTTCTCGATTTAGCCAAACGTACAATTCGAATCCCGATAGTAATCGGGAGCAGTTCACATGCAGTACAGGTAACGGCAGCTGGAACAATCCGCGAACCGGCGTTCATCGTTTCAGGAAAAAGCGATTCCGACAAAGAAGCAATCATCCATCGCATAGGGGAAATTTTTCAATGGAATGTTTCTTTAGCAAATGTCCATGACCACTTTGAAAAAACAGATTTAAAGGAAATATTCGATTCTTTCGTTGGCACCCCGCTGGTTCTAGATTTCGATTTGTTTGGGTCGTTATTAAAATGCATTATCCACCAGCAAATAAATATGAAATTTGCCTATACTTTGACCGAGCGATTTGTCAAAACGTTTGGTTATGAGATTGATGGGGTGTGGTTTTTTCCACAGCCGGAAAAAACTGCTAGGTTAACGGTGGAAGAGTTAAGACCACTGCAAATCAGCGGCAGGAAGGCTGAATACATGATTGGAATTGCCAAAGAAATCGTCAAAAATGGGCTCGACTTAGACGCCTCGAAAAACCAATCGGATGAGGAAGTTTTTGAACGGCTAATGAAAATCCGCGGCGTCGGCAGGTGGTCGGTGGAAAATTTCTTATTATTCGGACTGGGCCGTCCAAATCTTTTTCCATTAGCTGACATAGGCATACAAAACGCCATCAAGAAACTATATCAGCTTGAAAAAAAGCCGTCCTATGAAGAAATGGAACAATACAAACAGGGCTGGGAACCATATCTAAGCTACGCTTCCCTATACTTATGGAGAAGCATCGAATAATTTGGAGTGAACTTTATGAAAACAGAACAACATATCAAAATACAACCTAAACAGACCTTCCCGCTGACCATCAAAAGGCTTGGCATTAACGGTGAAGGTGTCGGCTATTTTAAAAAGCAAGTCGTCTTCGTGCCAGGTGCGCTTCCAGGCGAGGAAGTGGTGGTAGAGGCAACAAATATCCATCCGAAGCATGCTGAGGCAAAAATTAAGAAAATCCGCATCAAGTCGCCGCATCGAGTAAAGCCGCTTTGCCCGGTATACGACCAATGCGGAGGCTGCCAACTGCAACATTTGGACTATAAACAGCAGCTTAAGGAAAAGCGTGATATCGTAATACAATCGCTTGAGCGCCATACAAAGCTCAACATTGAAAAACTTGATATCCGTGAAACCATTGGAATGGAAGACCCATGGGGATATCGAAACAAGAGCAGTTTTCAAGTGAAGGCAATAGATGGCAAGGTACTTGCTGGGCTTTATGGCCTTAATTCCCATCAATTGATTAATATTGACGAATGTGCTGTGCAGCATTCACAAACAAATGAAGCAACATCAGCGGTTAAAAGGATTTTAGAGGAATTAAAAATTCCTATTTATAATGAAAAATCCAGAAAAGGTATTGTTCGAACCATTGTTACACGGGTTGGCATACAAACAGGAGAACTACAAATAGTCCTAATCACAACACAAAAAGAATTACCAAAAGTGGACACCATCATTCAGGAAATCCAAAAACGTCTTCCAAATGTGAAATCAATTATTCAGAACATAAATGGGCAAAAGACGTCGCTTATTTTTGGCGAGGAAACACTTCCGTTAGCGGGTGAAGAGTTTATCCAAGAAACACTAGGAGATCTTCAATTTGAGCTTTCTGCAAGGACGTTCTTTCAATTAAATCCAGTTCAAACCATAAAGCTTTATAATGAAGTGAAAAAAGCAGCCGCGCTGACTGGTCAAGAAAAAGTAGTAGATGCTTATTGTGGAGTGGGCACTATCGGTTTATGGCTCGCCGATCAGGCAGGAGAAGTCCGTGGAATGGACGTCATTCCAGAATCGATTGAGGATGCGAAGAAAAACGCAAAGCGTCACGGATTGAACAATACAAAATATGTACCTGGAAAGGCAGAAGAGGTCCTGCCAAAATGGGTCAAAAAGGGTTGGAAGCCCGATGTCATTGTTGTCGATCCACCTAGAACAGGTCTTGAGGGACAGTTAATTCAAACCATCCTTCAGGCAGAACCAACAAAGCTTATTTACATCTCATGCAATCCATCGACCTTGGCAAAAGACATTCAGACATTAAGTTCCAAATATGACGTGAAATATATACAGCCAGTGGACATGTTCCCGCAGACTGCGCATGTGGAAGCTGTTGCAAAATTAATATTAAAATAGATAGAACCTCATTCTAACTTAGATTCGATGAGCTTTTTAAGAAATCTAAAGTGAATTTTGGATGGTTTATAAAAAAGGGGTACCCAAGTGAAATTTTATTCATTGGGTACCCCTTAATCTTTATTTAAAACACTTTCGTAGTCCAATCCTCACAATTCCAAATATCGGTCGCAATTTCACGATAGAAATCAGGTTCATGGGATACCATCAAGATACTTCCGCGATATGCCTTTAAAGCACGCTTCAATTCTTCTTTTGCATCCACATCCAAGTGATTGGTAGGTTCATCTAGAATTAATATATTCGTTTCTGTGTTGATAATTTTACACAATCGAACTTTGGCTTTTTCGCCGCCAGAAAGGACTTCGACTTTACTTTCAATATGTTTCGTCGTTAATCCACATTTTGCAAGAGCAGCTCGGACTTCAGCTTGATTCATACTTGGGAACGTGCTCCAAATCTCTTCAATACAAGTGTTGTAGTTGGACTGTTTAACTTCCTGCTCGAAGTAACCGATCTGTTGATACTCACCACGTTCCACTTTACCCTCCAGCGGATCAATCAACCCAAGAATACTTTTTAAAAGAGTAGACTTACCAATACCATTTGCACCCACGAATGCAATTTTTTGTCCGCGTTCCATTTTCAAATTCAGAGGGCGGGAAAGTGGTTCATTGTAACCAATAACAAGATCTTCAGCCGTGAAAATATAACGGCTAGCTGCACGAGCTTCTTTGAAATTAAACTCGGGCTTCGGCTTCTCTCTCCCCAATTCAATAACTTCCATTTTGTCGAGCTTCTTCTGACGAGACATCGCCATATTACGAGTAGCAACACTTGCCTTGTTACGAGCAACGAAATCTTTCAAATCGGCTATTTCTTGTTGTTGACGCTTGTAAGCGGACTCTAGCTGTTGCTTCTTCATTTCATATATTTTTAAGAAGTTATCATAGTCACCAACATAGCGGTTCAACTCTTGGTTTTCCATGTGATAGATCAAGTTAACAACATTGTTCAAGAATGGAATATCATGTGAAATCAAGATAAATGCATTCTCATATTCCTGTAAATAGCGCTTCAACCATTCGATATGCTGTTCATCCAAATAGTTCGTTGGCTCGTCTAGTAATAGGATTTCAGGCTTTTCTAGCAAAAGCTTAGCTAGTAAAACTTTCGTACGTTGCCCACCGCTAAGATCATCTACATCTCGATCGAGTCCAACGTCATCTAATCCTAGACCACGAGCAACTTCCTCAACTTTTGCATTAATTCGATAGAAATCATTACTATCTAATGTTTCTTGTAGCTCTCCAACTTCTGCAAGTAATGCATCGATATCTGCACCTTCATCACCCATTTTTGCATAAAGGTCATTAATCTCCGCTTCAGCATCAAAAAGATATTGAAAAGCAGTACTCAGAGCTTCACGCATCGTAGTACCTTTTTGAAGTACAGCATGCTGGTCTAAATAACCAACACGAACTTTTCGTGACCACTCAACTTTCCCCTCGTCAGGTTGCAACTTCCCAGTAACAATATTCATGAAAGTAGACTTACCCTCACCATTTGCCCCAATTAGTCCAACGTGCTCTCCTTTTAAAAGGCGAAAAGACACATTATTAAAAATCGCACGATCACCGAAACCGTGACTTAAATTTTGTACGTTTAATACGCTCATTTTTTTACCCCTTATCTAATGTTACATATGCATGTGGATATCATACTAGATTTAGACCGGATTTTCTATATTGAAGTTATTTTTTGTGCGTTATGTAATTTTAAAACTTGCCCAGTATTAGGACTGGGTTTATTCTTATTTCGGAAATTCAACCATCGCCTGAAAGGAACATTTTGTGTTTGATAATAAGTTATAAAGCATGATATAAGTGTAAAAGAAGTGGAACATTTGGCTTTATATTTTTTGGCCGAGTGTGTGAAGTTATATCCATAATGAGAGGATTTGAGTTTAAATTGATAGATAATTTTTGGCGTGATTTACCACGGCCATTTTTTATACTTGCCCCAATGGAAGATGTGACAGATGTTGTTTTTCGTCACGTAGTAAGTGAAGCGGGTCGACCGGATGTATTTTTCACAGAGTTTACAAACTCGGATAGCTATTGTCATCCAGAGGGCTTGAAAAGTGTGCGTGGCCGTTTGACTTTTACAGAAGATGAACAGCCAATAGTGGCACATATTTGGGGGGATAATCCCGAATATTTCCGCCAAATGAGTATTGGCATGGCAGAGCTAGGATTTAAAGGCATCGATATTAATATGGGCTGCCCTGTACCGAATGTGGCATCGAGAGGGAAAGGCAGTGGCCTTATTCTGCGTCCAGACGTTGCGGCAGAACTTATTCAAGCAGCAAAAGCGGGCGGACTGCCTGTCAGCGTGAAAACACGACTTGGCTATCAGGAGGTTCAGGAGTGGGAGGAGTGGCTAACGCATATTTTAAAACAGGATATTGCGAACCTTTCTATTCATTTACGTACACGAAAGGAAATGAGCCAAGTAGATGCGCATTGGGAACTAATTCCGGAAATCAAAAAATTACGTGACCGTATTGCACCGAATACGCTACTAACAATCAATGGAGACATTCCTGACCGTCAAACTGGGCTGCAACTTGCTGAACAATATGGTATTGATGGCGTAATGATTGGGCGGGGTATTTTTAAAAATCCTTTTGCTTTTGAAAAAGAGCCAAAAGAGCATAGCAGTATAGAATACCTTGATCTTTTAAGACTGCAGCTTGATCTTCAAGAGCGATATGCGGAAGTACTGCCGCGTTCAATCACAGGGCTTCATCGCTTTTTCAAAATTTATGTCAAAGGATTCCCTGGAGCTGCTGAATTAAGAAATCAATTAATGAACACGAAATCAACAGATGAAGTCCGTGCATTGCTTGATAAATTTGGGGTCAAAGAATCTTGATGGAATGGCGGAAAGAGAGGTGTTCCTGATGGCAAATAGTAAAATGAATCCTAAGGTTGATAAATATTTAATTGATGGTTGTATGCGTTGTCCGCTGGGGGCTACTCCCGACTGTAAAGTCAACAATTGGCCGGAAGAATTAGAAAAATTAAGAATGATTGTTCTTGACTGCGGGTTGACAGAAGAATTGAAATGGGGAGTTCCTTGCTACACATTTCAGAAAAGTAATGTACTGATAATAAGTGCTTTTAAAGAATACTGTTCGCTTAATTTTTTCAAAGGTGCCCTGTTAAAAGATGCCCATCGGATTCTAGAAAAGCCAGGGGAAAATACGCAAGCGGGACGCCTGGTAAAGTTCACCAATGTTAAGCAAATAGTTGAGCTCGAACCAGTCTTAAAAGAGTATATTTATGAAGCCGTTGAAGCGGAAAAAGCTGGTTTGAAAGTGAATACTAAAAAGAATCCAGAGCCAGTTCCTGAAGAACTTCAAAATAAATTTGAGGATATCCCTGCCTTGAAAACTGCTTTTGAGGCATTGACGCCGGGGCGGCAAAGAGCATACATTCTTCATTTTTCAGCACCAAAACAATCCAAAACCCGGGTGTCAAGGATTGAAAAATGTATGGAGAAAATTCTCGCTGGAAAGGGATTAAATGATTAGCTGATTCGAGAAAAAAGCCGTTCCAAATGGAACGGCTTTGTCTTTTATTTAATCCGAAATAATTCATATCCATTCCCTTTGGTAATCCATTTTTGTTTTTTTTCTTTATCGCTTAATGCTTGATGAAGCTTAAATAACGCTAAGTTTTTAGCTGTTTCATGGGTACCGCCATAACAATCATGAACGGTTATTTCCCCATTCGTTGCAGAGATAATGTATCTATCTTCGTCAAGCCAAATACGATATCTAACTTTCCCGTGCCGATACCAAATCCAATTCCGAATTTTCTTTATCAACCACGGCATTAAATTCACCCCACTTTCTCTTACTTTTAAAATTCAACATTTGTTATGTGCTTCCTATAGAATGATTTGGATATATTGTGACGTATTTAAAAAATCTAAAAACAAAACTATATTTGTTATATACGAATAATAAAGTCTGAAAATTTATAAAATAAAAAATAGTTGAATACTTTAAAAATATTCAATTTACCAAAAACTAATAGTTTTATATGATTTTTAGGTATGATATATTAATAAAGTATTAATGTTTTATCTATTAAAAATAATCTAAAAAGGGGTACATTGAATGAAAAAGATTGGTTTATTTAGTTTATTTTTAATCCTTACGATCTTTATCGCAGCATGCGGAAGCAAGGAAACATCAACATCCGGAGAGAAAGCGAAAGATGAAAAGGTATATAAGGTTGGAGTAGATACTACTTACCCTCCATTTGAATATAAAGAGGGAAATGATTATAAGGGTATCGATATCGATTTGATTAATGCAATCGCGAAAAATCAGGGCATTAAAATTGAGCTTAATCCAATGGATTTTGGGGGAATTATTCCAGCTATGCAAGCTAATCAGCTTGATGTAGCCATTGCCGGAATGAGTATTACAGATGAAAGAAAAAAGGTAGTAGACTTTTCAACACCGTATTTTGATGCAGGATTAACAGTTGTTGTTAAAAAAGACAATTCAACTATTAAATCAGTTAATGATCTTAAAGGGAAAACTGTTGCCGTTAAAAAAGGAACAACAGGTGCCAAATATGCAGAAGATAATGCATCGAAACTAGAAATCAAAGTCGTTCAATTCAACGATAGCCCGGCAATGTTCCAGGAAGTTTCTAACGGAAATGCAGATGCGCTTATCGAAGACTATCCTGTAATTTCTTATGCTATTGCCCAAAAAGACCTTGGTTTGAAAATCGTTGGTGATCGCTTAAATGGCGATCAATATGGAATTGCTGTTCTAAAAGGACAAAACCAGGATGTATTAAAGAAGATTAATAAAGGCCTTGAAGAACTCAAAAAAGACGGAACCTACGATAAGATTGTAGAAACATATCTTGGCAAAAAATAAATATTAAAAATAGGGCGCGCTCACAGCGCGCTTTTTATTCTAGAAAGGGGATGAAAAAGAGTGGATATTATTACGGCAGCATTACCAATATTATTAAAAGGACTTGAAGTTACACTTTATATATTTGTTATTGCTATTATTCTAGGGTTTTTAATTGGTTTATTAATGGCCTTGTTACGTCTTGCTCCTTTTAAAATCTTGAATTGGATTGCGAAGGTATATGTCGATGCGATTCGTGGAACTCCATTTATCGTGCAGTTATTTTTTATTTATTTTGGAGTAAATTCACTGCATTTGGTTTCCCTAAACAATACGACAGCGGGTATTATTACTGTTGCGATCAATGCTGGGGCATATTTTGCAGAGATAATCAGAGCGGGTATTCAATCAATTGATAAGGGGCAAACAGAGGCAGCTAGGTCGATTGGTTTTACGTCTGCACAAACGATGCGTTTCATTATCCTGCCTCAGGCGTTTAGAAGGATGCTCCCTACTATTACAAACCAATCCATTATTAGTTTAAAGGATACTTCTCTTTTATCGGTTATTGGTATTGCTGACTTAACACAACAGGGCCAAATACAGGCTGCTGCAACCTTTGAAGCCTTTAAAATTTGGCTGACTGTAGGTGTCATTTATTTTATCATTATTTATCTATTAACCATACTTGCTAACTTTATAGAAAGGAGGATCGAGATGCGATGAGCATTATTACTGTAAAAAACTTAAGAAAATCATTCGGGAACCTAGAGGTATTAAAAGATATTAATGCTGAGGTTCAAGAGAAAGAAGTTATCTGTGTAATCGGTCCTTCTGGATCGGGAAAGAGTACATTCCTTCGCTGCTTAAACCGCCTGGAGGAAATCTCGGGCGGTGAGGTCGTGATTAACGGACATAATATAACCGATCCAAAAATTAATATTAATAAAGTCAGACAAGATGTAGGAATGGTATTCCAGCAATTTAATCTGTTTCCTCATAAAACCGTTTTGGAAAATATCACGTTAGGGCCGATTAAAATCCTTTCTAAAGATAAAGCGGAGGCTGATAAACAGGCTCTGGAGTTACTTGAAAAGGTTGGACTTAAAGAAAAAGCAAGCAGCTATCCGGGAGAACTGTCCGGCGGACAAAAACAGCGGGTTGCCATCGCAAGGGCGCTGGCCATGAATCCAAAAATCATGCTTTTTGACGAACCGACTTCTGCACTTGACCCGGAAATGGTCGGGGATGTTTTAGAAGTTATGAAACAGCTTGCCAAAGAAGGTATGACGATGGTGGTTGTGACGCATGAAATGGGATTTGCCCGAGAAGTTGGAGACCGTGTCATTTTCATGGATGGCGGGTATATTGTCGAAGAAAATGAACCGAATCAGTTATTCGGCAACCCACAGCATGAGAGAACAAAGGCTTTCTTAAGTAAGGTGCTATAAACAAAAATAGCAGGATCATTTTATAGGGGAGAACCTAAAAGTAGAAATACTTTTAAGGTTCTTTTTTTTTATATAACCTTTATGACTAACATTACCAGAAATAACTATATTCAACTCTCTCTAATGTGGGAATAACACTAAATATCTACATTTGTTTTAGGGAGGTAAAAAAATGAAGTGGAAAGGAAGACGGCAAAGCGCCAACGTTGAAGATAGAAGAGGAATGGGCGTGGGGGGCAAAACCATCATTGGCGGCGGTGTTGGCGGCCTTATTATTGTTCTCCTGTTTACACTTTTAGGAGGCAACCCAGGGGATTTAATTAACAACAATTCTTTGAATAATAATCCCGATACAAATGCTCCTTACCATGAATCTGCTCAAGAGAAGGAACAAAAGGAATTTGTGTCGGTCGTTCTTGCTGATACAGAGGATGTATGGACCGCAGAATTCAAGAAGAAGGGGATGGAATACGAAAACCCAAGGCTTGTTTTGTATAGGGACAATGTTCAGTCGGCTTGTGGGTTGACTAGTTCTGCTGTGGGACCGTTCTATTGTCCTGGTGACCACAAGCTATACATTGACTTAAGTTTTTATGAGGAACTGAAACAAAAATTCCAAGCACCTGGTGACTTTGCGATGGCGTATGTAATCGCCCACGAGGTCGGGCATCACGTTCAGACTCTTTTACATATGGGAGAACAAGCTTCAGAAGCCCAGAAGCGAACCAATGAATACTCAGTCCGGTTTGAATTGCAGGCAGATTATTTGGCGGGTGTTTGGGCCCACTTCGCTCAAGGCAAGGGCTACCTCGAAAAGGGGGACCTTGAAGAGGCACTCAATGCTGCAAAAGCTGTCGGTGATGATAATATCCAGAGAAGATCACAGGGATATGTGGTTCCTGACACCTTTACACATGGTACCTCCGAGCAAAGGAAGCGGTGGTTCAACAAGGGCTTCGAGAACGGTACAATTGAAGGCGGAGATACGTTTAAAGCGGAAAGTCTTTAAATTTTTTTAGGATATTATCATATCATCAAAAAGGAGATAGCCCGCTCATTTGTTGGCTATCTCCTTTTTATATCATTAAATCCTTCAAAAGAATTTTTTCAATAATTTTAAAATTATTTACCAGTGTGTGTTAAACCACACATCTGATATGATAGTGATATGTTATCTTAAATATATATTACTTTTGGAGGTAATGGGAAATGCAACTTACTTTAGAAAATACTAAAAATACCAAAAGTGACAACCAGCCATTTTCAAGGACTAATCCTTTTCAGGCGAAGGTTCTAAAAAATATTAATTTAAATGGGTCAGGCTCTAGTAAAGAAACAAGGCATATTGAGTTATCATTAAAAGGTTCAGGCCTATCTTACAATCCAGGTGATGCACTTGGCGTTGTCCCTGCAAATGACCCGGAACTTGTGGCTGCCCTTCTTGAGGAAATGGCCTGGGACGAAGAAGCGGAAGTAACGGTTGGCAAGCAGGGTGAGACACTGTCACTTAAGGAAGCGCTGACAAGCTACTTTGAAATTACACTGCTATCGAAGAAGATTTTACAACAGGCAGCAACATTAACAGAAAATGAAGACCTGCAAAAACTTATTTTGGTTGAAAATGCTGCTCAGTTAAAAGAATATTGCTATGGGCGAGACCTGCTTGATATGTTACGTGATTTTGGCCCATGGAAGGCATCTGCACAGGATATCGTTTCTTTATTAAGAAAAATGACGCCGCGCCTCTATTCTATTGCAAGTAGTATTGCTGCTAATCCGGAGGAAGTTCATCTAACTATTGGGGCTGTTCGCTACACATCACATGGGCGTGAGCGAAAAGGGGTTTGCTCTGTTTTATGTGCAGAACGTCTTCAAGAGGGAGATACCTTGCCGGTCTTTGTTCAGGCGAATAAACACTTCCATTTGCCAGAGTCCGGTGATACAGATATTATTATGGTTGGTCCGGGGACAGGTATTGCACCATTCCGCTCTTTTATTCAGGAACGTGCCGTTAATAAAGCAGCTGGCCGCACATGGTTATTCTTTGGGGACCAGCATGCAGCATCAGATTTCCTATACCAAGCAGAGTTGGAAACCTATCAAAAAGATGGGGTCCTGACAAAGCTTGATACTGCCTTCTCCCGTGATTCAGATCAAAAAGTTTATGTACAGCATAAAATGCTTGAACATGGCAAAGAATTATTTGAATGGCTGGAAAAAGGAGCTTCCTTCTTCGTTTGTGGAGATAAGGAACATATGGCGAAAGACGTCAACGATGCGCTAATTACTGTGATAGAAAAAGAAGGTGCATTTGACCGTGAGGCAGCCGAGGCATATCTGAAGGAGCTGCAGAAGCAAGGACGTTACCTGCGCGATGTTTATTAAAATAAAAAGATGTTAAATACATTTAGAAAGGAACCTTTCGTTCGATTGGACGAGGTTCCTTTTTTAGCTAATAGGAAATTATAAATTTTCACAAATTTATAATTTCCTAACGCATAAATTCAACTACGCCTCTGTCTTCGTCCTATCGGACTCGCCAATCGGCGAGTTTTCATTTACTTAATGATAATAAATTGAGGTAAAATAATGATATGAACAAATGAAAGGATTGTGGAAAGTGGCTAATAACGAAGAAGATGTCAAAAAGCAAATGGAAGCCTCTGGTCAAAATTATTCCGATGATAAGTTCTGGGATAAATTAAAGAAATTTGCCAAAAAGGCGGGATCATCCGTTGTATATGCAGTTTTGCTCTTATATTATACACTTCAAAAGCCGGAAGTACCGGCTAAAGCGAAAACCATCATTATAGGCGCTTTGGGATATTTCATCCTGCCATTTGATTTAATTCCTGATGTTGCGGTTGGTGTCGGGTACACGGATGACTTGGGAGCGTTAGGAGTCGCACTATTACAAGTTGCTATGTACATTGATGAGGATATAAAAAATAAAGCAAAAGAAAAGCTTAAAGATTGGTTTGGCGATCACGTCGACACGTCAGATATTGACAAAAAGCTTGGTTAAAGGATTTTTAACGGGAAATTGGGAGGAATAATAAGATGAATCGAAAAGCAGTTATTGCTGGGGCGACCGGCTTGGTAGGAAAGGAGCTCGTAAAGCTTTTACTAAACAATCCGGCATACACAGCTGTAACGCTTATTGTCCGGCGGCCAACAGAGATTGCCCATCCAAAGCTGCAGGAGAAGATCGTCGATTTCGACCGATTGGAGCAATCCGATGTAGATTTGGCGGGAGCGGATGTGTTTTGCACTCTAGGAACGACGATTAAAAAAGCAGGCAGCCAAAAGGCTTTCCGCTTGGTAGACTATGAATATCCGTTGGCACTTGGCCGAATGGCAAAAGCCCAGGGGGCGAAGCAGTTTCTCCTTATAACATCAATGGGAGCAAATCCCGCATCCCGGACATTTTACATTCGCGTGAAGGGAGAGGTTGAAAAGGAATTGAGTGAACTTGGTCTTTCCGCATTACACATTTTCCGGCCATCGCTTTTACTTGGTAACCGGGAGGAGTTTCGATTCGGAGAACGCATTTCGGCAGTCCTTTCTAGTATACTGTCCCCTCTCTTTATAGGAACACTGAAAAAGTACAAGCCTGTACATGCGGAAACCGTAGCAGGTGCAATGCTTCGTATTGCGCAAAAAGGCACTTCAGGAATCCACGTCTACGAATCAAACCAAATTCTACAAGCATAGCTAGCTTAGAGGTTTCCGAATATTTTTTTAGACAGTATAATCAGGGATGGGAGATGAGACAAATGAATAAAAAAGACATCGCTAATATCCGCAAGGAATTTAAATTGGACAATTATCGAATGAACATTCGTGAAATCTTCAATGTTTACGTTCAAAAAGAATCAGGAGAGATTTATCACCAAGTCAGCCAGCCATTTCAAATGCTAGAACAGGAAACGCAGGAATTGTTTTTGAAAAACTTTAAAAAAGTTTTGACAGGCCAACTTGATGCCAAATTGTTTGAGCTGAAGTTCACGCGTGATGTGGAAGACAGCACACAATCATTCCTCTACGAAGGATTGCAGGCGGACTCGGGAGACTGGCAAGAATACATGCTGGAAATTGTCACAAAAATGTTTGCGCGTGGGGCCTATGAATTTGATACAGTTGTAACATTTATTCGCGCGGAATACCGAAAACAGACGAAGAAGCGGAACCAGGAGTCCGAAGAAGGCGGGGATGATGAGGTTTATTCCAGCGGAATTATCCTTTGCAGCCTCAATAAAACCGATCAACCGAAAAAGGCATTAATGTTTGATTATATCGAGAAAGAATTCAAATCCTATAACTTTGTGGATCCTATTATTAATTTAGACTCCCCATTATCGGGTTTTCTGTTCCCTGCTTTTAATGACAATGCAGCAGATGTGAACCATATTCTTTATTGTGCTGGGAAAGCAAATCAACCTGATTTCACATTTATTGAAGAGGTTCTCAATTGTGAAGATATCATTACGGCTCAGGAAGATAAGGACAGTTTTGATCAGGTCTTAAAAGAGGTAATAGGAGACGAAGTAGATTCCGCGGTTATTTCAAATGTTTACGAGGAAATCGATAGGGTAGTACAAGAGAATATAGAAAACGAGGAAAGTGAAATTCCTACATTAGACTATCGGGACATCGAACGGATCTTAACAGTCAGCGGTGTCGAAAATATCGATACAGCCAAAGTGGAGCATGCCTTCAAAAGCGTTGTTGCTGACGAAAAGCATGAGTTCAAGGCAAGCAGTTTAGTCCCGAAATCGATAAAAATAAGCACCAAGATTGCCGATGTAACGATTAATCCGAAAGACTTGAAAAACGTAAAATACATTACATACGAAGGAAAACGCTGCCTACTGCTGGAGGTAGATGAAGAAGTAATCGTTGAAGGATTTCGACTGGAATCGAATACACTCTAATAGGGCCCTTTAAGGTCCTATTTCTTTGATTGACATGAAACCCGTTTCATAAATTAGACTTATAAATGATCAGGAATGAAGGATTGCTAAAATGAAAATTTGGGAATGTTACAAAATAATTATACTTTGAAAGTGGGAACAAAAGTGAAACAAAGCTTGATTTTTTTCGATATAGACGGAACGCTGCTTGACTCAAAAAAAGAGCTTCCTGCAGCAACCAAAGAGGCCGTTCTTGAATTAAAGGAACTGGGACATGTTGTCGCAATTGCTACCGGACGGGCTCCTTTTATGTTTGAAGATTTGCGAGAAGAATTGGATATCAATACATTTGTAAGCTACAACGGACAATATGTTGTGTTAAACGGTGAAGTTTTATATACCAATCCATTGAATACGACTTCGTTGGAAAAACTAACTGAAACGGCGCTTATAAATAATCATCCCGTTGTCTTCATGGACCATGAGGATATGAAAGCCAATGTGCCAGACCATGCCTACATTAATGAAAGCATTGGAACATTAAAAATTGATCGAGCTCCTACGCACGACCCGCACTATTACAAAGGGCGAGACTTGTTTCAAACGCTCCTGTTTTGTACGGAAGGTGAAGAAAAGCAATACGAACGGGATTTCCATGACTTTGATTTTATAAGATGGCATCCTCTTGCTGTTGATGTTCTTCCAAAGGGAGGGTCAAAAGCAAAAGGAATTGAAAGGATAGCTGAAAAACTAGGAATTCCTCCGGAACGACAATATGCCTTTGGCGATGCACTGAATGATATGGAAATGCTCACAACCGTAGAGAATAGTGTGGCAATGGGGAATGCAGAAGAAAAGGTAAAAAAAGCCGCAAAATATGTAACCAAATCCGTTGATGACAATGGAATTTTCCACGGCCTGAAAATGGTCGGGTTACTATAAAGGAATGGCAATCTAAAGAAAAGAAACAATTTCTAAACTAGCGATTAGAAATTGTTTCTTTTTTTATTTAGCAGGAAAGTATAAATTCAACTACGCCTCATGAACCGTCCTAACGGACTCGCCAATCCGCGAGTTTTTATTTAATGTAACCTCCTGTTCATCGTCAGTTCACACAGCGATTATAAACTAAGGATGTCATTAAGGAATTGGAGGTATGAACATGAACATTGCTTGGAAAGAAATGAAGAAAAATAAAGCACGGTTTTTGATATTAGGATCAATCGTTTTTCTCGTCAGTTTACTCACGTTTATTATATCTGGTTTGGCCAATGGATTATCACAAGATAATGCAGCATTAATTAAAAATCTGCCCGAGGGAACATTTTATATGACCAAAGAGGCAGATAAAAACTATAACCTTTCAAGAATAAATCACAGTATCCAAGAAAAAGTTTTAATCAAGCAAAAAAACGCTGCAGCCATTTCCATTCAAATGGGATTTTTGAATAACAGTGATGGGAAGCAGCGAAGCGTTGCCTTTGTTACATCGACTGATTCAAGGCTGTTTAAAAATGTGAAAAGTGGAGAAATCATCCTTGACAAGTCGATGAAAGAAGATGGTATTAAAATAGGTGAAACTTTTACAAACAATCAGTATACTGGCAAGTTTGTTGTTAAAGGCTTTGTGGACAACCAAAAATTCAGCCATGCATCAGTTGCCTTTATTAGTATGGAGGACTACAAGGAAATGTACCGGGTTAACGATATGCAATTGATCTTTATACCTGGAGGGGATGGGGCACAATTCGCAGGCCTACAAGCTTTTTCGAACAATCAGTTTCTGAGTACGATTTCGAGTTATAAAGCGGAACAGATGTCGCTTAATATGATCATCTGGTTTTTGGTAGTCATTAGCGGCATGTTGTTTGCCATCTTTTTCTACATGATGAACGTTCAAAAAATCGGATTGTACGGTATTCTTAAAGCCATTGGTGTCAAAACGAGTGCGTTGTTCAAAATGATGTGGACTCAAATGATTTTTATAACAACCATTTCGCTTAGTTTATCTGTTTCCCTAAGCCAAATATTTAATATGGCAGCACCTAAAGGATTGCCTTTTCATCTAACCCTTGAAACAACAGTAGAATTGTCCATCATTTTCCTATTGATTGGCTTTATTGGGGCTACACTATCTGGTATACAAATAAAAAAAGTCGAGCCATTGCAGGCGATTCAACAAGGAGAGGTATAATATGACTATATTTACAATTGATGAAGTACGGAAAACTTTTTCAAGCGGTGAAATTACCGAGGAAATCCTGAAGGGAATTAACCTTTCTTTAAAAGAAGGTGAGGTAACCGCCTTAGTGGGTGCATCAGGTTCCGGGAAAAGCACACTGCTTACGATAGCGGCAGGACTCCAGCCGGCATCAAACGGGCAAGTAATATTTGAGGGGCAAAATATTACTACGATGAGTTCAGAGCAGGTGCGAAAAATCCGAGCTAATCATTTCGGATTCGTCTTTCAATTTGCCCAACTGGTACCTTTTCTGACCGTAGAAGAGCAGTTAATGCTAATGTTGGATGTTTCGGAATCTAAACTAAAGAAACATGAGCAAAAAAAGGAAATTGCTAAAATCCTAAAATTAGTTGGAATGGAACATCGGAAAAATGCTTACCCAGCTTCTTTATCCGGTGGGGAAAGACAGCGGGTTGCCATTGCTCGCGCCATAATCCATAAACCGAAAGTCCTCTTTGCAGATGAACCCACTGCCAGTTTAGATTCAAAAAGGTCTAAAGATGTGATGACGTTAATCAGCAATTTAACAAAAACGCTTAACATAACAACCTTAATGGTGACTCATGATGAAGAAATGCTGTCATTTGCTGACCTTATTATTAAAATGAGTGATGGACAGATTTTACCAAGTGCAGTTTAATTTTCATAGATAGAGAAAAATAGGAGAACCATGAATGCCAAATATTTTAATTGTTGACGATGATATCAATATATTAAAGCTATTAAATATACACTTATCTGAACAAGGCTATACGGTATTCCAGGCGAAGAACGGAATGGAAGCATTGGAGATGCTGAAAAAAGATGCCTGTGATATAGCAGTAGTGGATGTGATGATGCCGTTTATGGATGGCTATGATTTAACAAAAGAGATTCGTAAAGATTACGACATTCCAGTTATTCTTTTGACGGCAAAAAATCAAATCGAAGATAAGGAGCAGGGATTTAAAGCAGGAACCGATGATTATCTCGTTAAGCCCTTTGAACCTAGGGAGTTAACATACCGTATTAAAGCGTTGTTAAGGAGATATGATCATCAAATAGATGAATCGATCCTCAGAGTTGGCAGTACAACAATCAACAAAAAGAGCTATGAAGTTCAGATTGGGAACCGAACATTACTCTTGCCTTTAAAGGAATTTGAACTTTTATATTATCTTGCAGCTAATCCTAAGCAAGTGTTTTCCAGAGAACACCTGATTGAACAAATCTGGGGCTTGGATTATGAAGGGGATGCGCGGACCGTAGATGTTCATATAAAAAGATTACGAGAACGGTTTTCTAAGTTGACGCATGACTTTCAAATAAAAACAATCCGCGGTGTTGGATATCTATTGGAGGTCCAACATTAATGAAAACACTTTATGTGAAATTTATCGTGATTACGATTGGAATGATGTTGATAAGCTTTATCTTAGCTTTCCTCATCTCTAATATCTATTACCAGCAAAAATTGAAGCCATATAATGACGATAAAAACACGAAGGTGGCACTAGATATTGCTTCCTTTGCGGAGGCGCATCCTGAGGTAAGCCTGACGGAGTATCTAAAAAGCATCACTAAAGCAGGTTATCAAATATGCCTTGTCGATAAGGATGGAAACCGAATCTTTTTGGGAGATCCGTTTCGGGATAAAAGTCTTCCAGCTTCCACTCAACAGGATGTATTAAGGGGCGATATTTTTCACGGGATGCTTCATTTTCCTCAGGAAACATTTGTTACTGGCTTTTTTGCTGATGAGTTAAAGAATACGATCGGTGTTCCATTGCATCATAAAGGAAAAACCTATGCTCTTTTTATTAGGCCGGATATCAATTTCCTTTTCAACGAGATGCACATTTTATTTGGTTGGATCCTTGTACTGGCTATTACTTTGACCATTGTGATGGTCCTAATTAATACAAAATATTTAGTGAAGCCAATTTCTAACCTGACAAAAGCCACAAAATCACTGGCAAACGGCGATTTTAATGTGGAATTGGATAGTACCCGCCATGATGAGTTAGGGGAACTTTCCGAAAGTTTTTCGCGGATGGCGAGAAAATTAGCACAAATGGAAGACATGAGAAAGGAATTTATCTCGAATATTTCTCATGATATCCAGTCGCCGCTTTCCAATATTAAAGGATATACGAACCTATTAGAAAAACAATCGTTAAGTAAACAAGAAAGAAAACAATTTTTATCTATTATTAATGGTGAAATTAGCAGGCTTTCAACCTTAACAAAGCAATTATTGCTTCTCGCCTCGCTAGATCGAAATGAGGATATTTTAAGGGAGAATTCATTTAATGTTGGCGCGCAAATCAAGGAATTGATCCGAAATCACCAATGGGCAATAAATGAAAAAGAGATCATGCTAAGCTATTCCCTGCCGGATATCGAGATTGTCGGCGACCCATCAATGCTGAATACGGTCTGGGATAACCTTCTGTCCAATGCTATGAAATATAATAGACCAAATGGGACTATTGATATTTCCATCTATAAAAAGGGAAATTCCGTTTACGTGACTTTTGAGGATACAGGAATAGGGATGAATAATTTGGAATTAGAAAGGGTCTTTGACCGCTTTTATCGGGCAGACAAGGCACGAACACGAACCATTGATGGAACAGGGCTCGGTTTATCCATTGTTAAGACAATTATCGACCTGCATGGTGGTCACATTGATGTAAGAAGTAAAGAAAATGAAGGGACTGCTTTTATAGTTGAATTACCTGTTTGAGAATGGTTAATTTAAAAAAGAGGATAGCTGAATAAGCAGCTATCCTCTAAATGTTAGAACGTCTGAACAATCTTTCTTGCTGAATCTATTCCGTTTTCAATGCAATCAGGGATTCCCACGCCATAGTAAGAACAACCGGCTAGGATAACACCCGGGTAAGCGGCTGCCATTTTGCTTTCAAGTGCTTCAACACTCTTCGGATGTGTAATCAAATAATTCGGCATTTGTTCGGTCCATTTGGTAATTACACTTGCAGCAGGATCTGCGGTAATACCAAGGGATTTGTGAATATCACCAAATGCAACCTTTAGGAGTTCTTCTTGATCCATTTCCTTTAATGCACCGAAAGCAGGATGGCTGCTTTTATAAAACAATCTAACAAGCAGGTTCCCTGATTTAGATGTATGCTCCCATTTCCGGCTTGTCCAAGTACAGGCGTTGCAGGACAACTCATCTGAATTCGCAGCGATAAACCCTGTTCCATCAGCAGGAAGGACACTGTCAGGTACGTCAAAACCAACATACACACTAATCAATGAACTGTTTTTCAACCCAGCGAAATCTTGTGACAGATCAGGGTCATTGATTAAGGATTCAGCAGCCGTATGCGGAATACTAAGGATAATGTAATCCGCTTCGATGCTTTCTCGATTGTTTAGAACCACTTTGTAATGACTGCCTTCTTGTTCTATTTTCGTGACATTTGTATTTAGTAAAATTTCCACTTCATCAAGCTTTTCCTCAAACGCATCTATAAGCGAGCCTAAGCCATTTTGAAAAGAAAGAAACTTCCTTTCTCCACCTTTAAATTTCTGTTTATTTGCTTCGAGGCCTTTGATGATACTTCCATATTTTTCTTTATAATCAATTAAATAGGGAAGGGTGGAGGCGATAGTTAAGTCACTGAGTTTTCCGGAATAGACACCGGATAGGACAGGGGCAATTTGTTTTTCAACCAATTCCTTTCCAAGAAAATGCTCCAGAAAAGAACCGATGGAGTCAGTCTTGGTGAACGTTTCATTGTTTGTATAAAAATCCTTCAGTGCCGCCACTTTTCCTTCGGCAGAAACGAGTGTGCTCTTCGCCAGTGATTCAATACTGGCAGGAATACCGAAAACTGCATCATCCGGAATGGGCTTTAATTCTCCATCTATGTAAATAAACGAACGGCCTGTCGCATTGTAGACAATTTCTTTCTCTAAACCAAGTTCCTTAAATATAGGCATGGACTCCATTTTGCGGGCCACGATGGAATCCGCTCCTGCTTCCATGATAAATCCATCTTGTTTGACAGTTCGGATTTTCCCGCCAAGCTGCTGGGACGCTTCAGCCAGTACCAGCCTTAGGTTTGATCCGTTTGTCTTCTTCCATTTTTGCAATTCATACATGGCTGATAGCCCCGTAATTCCGCCGCCAATCACTACGACTGTTTTCACTGCTGCCACCTCTTAAATATTTTAAACTTCGTCACTTTTTTAAGTTTACCATACCTCGGTAAAAAACATTTATATGCTCAAAGTGTTTTTTGGAGGATGGCCACGGTTTAAAAATGCTCCTAACTTTTCCGGATATTATCAACTAAATTTCATCAATCTAGGAATAATGATTGGTGAAGTTCCGATAATACTATTTCGTTCTATAAAGGGGTTCATTATAATGGTAGAATTTTTTCAAGAATTTAATCCTATAACTCAAGCGTTCATAGCTACTCTATTTACTTGGGGCATGACTGCAATTGGGGCTGCGCTCGTTTTTGCTACGAAAACAATCAACCAGCGTTTAATGGATAGTATGTTAGGGTTTGCTGGCGGTGTCATGATTGCCGCCAGCTATTGGTCATTACTGGCTCCGGCCATCGAAATGTCGGGAGATAATCCTATAGGAACTTGGTTTCCGGCAGCCTTTGGATTTTTAATAGGAGGCATTTTTTTATGGGGAATCGATAAAATTTTACCCCATCTTCATCCGAATGCGCCGATTGGTAAAGCGGAAGGATATCATCCGAAAGGGAGAAAAAGAAGTACTTTGTTAGTACTCGCCATCACTTTACATAATATACCGGAGGGGCTGGCGGTCGGAATTGCTTTCGGCGCACTTGCAAATGGAGGAACGGAAGCGTCCTTAGCCGGAGCTTTGACGCTGGCCCTTGGAATCGGTATTCAAAACTTTCCTGAAGGCGTTGCGGTTTCCATGCCATTAAGAAGAGAAGGAATGTCCCGTAGAAAAAGCTTCTTATACGGGCAATTTTCGGGCATGGTCGAACCGATTGCTGCTCTCATTGGTGCATTTGCTGTCGCATTTATTGAAACGTTATTACCTTATGCATTGAGTTTTGCTGCCGGAGCCATGATCTTTGTAGTAACCGAAGAAGTCATTCCGGGTTCTCAAGAAAATGGCAATAAAGATTTGGCTTCCATGAGTTTAATGGTTGGTTTCGTATTGATGATGATACTTGATGTGGCATTAGGTTAATACTTATAAGAGAATATTTTGGGGATTCATCATCCGGATGTGAATGTAAAATAGGTTGCAATCAAAATATGTCAAGCAAGTTGACATTTAATAACGGAATTTTGTATAGTAAGTGGCGAAGATGATGATTGGAGTGAGTCGTTTGAGTTCCGCCTCTGAATTACAAAATTTAGATCTTATAGATTTATTAAGCGAGCGTCATACTTTGGTCAGAAGAATTTCGGAGAAAGCATGGAATGATCAAAGTGATATATATATTTCAAATTCTGAGTGGTATATCATGGCCAGGATTTATAAAAAGAGGCCTACCATCTCGTATGTTACAAAAAACGTAGACATTTCCCGCCAGGCGATCCATAAATTTATGAAAAACCTTGCTGCAAAAGGATTAGTGGAAATCAGCAATGCAGAAAATAACAGAAAAGAGAAGTGCATCCAGTTAACAGCATTAGGGGAAGAATGCTACGAAAAAAACGCGGCTCTTAAAGAACAGTTTGAGAATAAAATTGCAGAAAAAATAGGTGCAGAGCAACTAAAAATCCTTAAGGCGCTATTAAAGTTAGATTGGGGAATAGAATAATCATTGCTAGATTAAAGAGAAACCTCCTCTTGTTAATACAAGAGGAGGTTTCTCTTTCGATAGAAATAATTAGTTATTTTCAGTTATTAAATCAATGATCATTTCATTTATTTCTCCAGAAGTCGTATCAAGAGAAATAGCTAATTCTTTAAATAGGATACTTTGTATGGTGTCCAAAAGTTTGCGGTCTTGTTCATAAAGTTTTCTTCCGCGTAATTCGACATCAATTTTTTGCTTCATAAGCGTATTTACCAATTTGGCAATTTCTTTTCGATCACCTGAATTTACAATATTCGAATATAACTGGTGACGGATGTTTGGTTTGTCATTCCATTTTACCCCAGGATATTTAAAGGACTCAATTATTTCATTTGCTTCCTCACTATCAGGAAGTTCATGCATAACTACTTTACTATTATGAACTGGAGTACTTATTGTTAATTGATTATTGCCTTCCGTAGGATGTAATACATAATACAGGCTTGTTTTACCAGATACTGTTTTTTCACAAATATCATCAATTTTGCATATGCCATGTACGGAATAGATGACCATATCTCCAATACTAAACATTTGATCACTCCAATTCAAATTGATGTCAACTAAGTTGATAATAACATAATACCATTTTAAAAAAACTTTGTCAACTTGGTTGACGTTGTAAAATAATCTCAAATTTGATGGGATTAACCTGTCCACAACTGCAAAACAAAATTATTTTATGAAACCATTCGTAAAGTGTTCTTTACGAATGGTTTTATTTTTTATAGGAATGTTAGGATGTTTTTATTAGAAAGAGTAATTATAAGAAGAAGTAGTCGCTGTAAAGTGCTTCCTAAAGAATCATTTGATACGTAAATTTCAATCAAGGAGATCATAAATGTGAACGCGATTAATACTTCGAGAGATGTTGCTGAAGAAAAACAAGAAACGGTCATGAATAAAATATTAGGAGTAATCAGTGGAAGTTTTGCGCCTATTCTAGGGGTACTTGCTGGATCCGGATTAATTTCAGCGTTATTATCAATTTTAATGACATTAGGGTTGATATCTCCTAAAAGCGGAACCTTTGCCATTCTTTCTGCAGCTGGACATGCTATTTTTTACTTCTTCCCAGTTTTTCTCGGCATCACATTAGCCACAAAACTTGGAGCTAATGGCTACGTTGGTGGTGCGATCGGTGCTGCACTTTTGGAACCCCATTATACGGATTTAGTTGCATCAAAAGCTCAAAACGTAGATTTTTTGGGGATTCCGGTTATATTAGCGAACTATTCCTCAACTGTTTTTCCAATATTAATTGCTGTTTCCATTTATGCCGTATTAGATAAGTTTTTGAAAAAAGTGATATATAAAGACTTACAAATGTTTTTGAATCCTCTTATTTCATTAGCTATTATTGTTCCCTTGACCGTACTTGTTTTTGGCCCTTTTGGTACATATGTGGGAGGGGGCTTAGCATTTGTGATCAAATTTTTAAGTGCAAAAAGCGGCATTCTGACAGGAGCAGTGCTGGGAGCTGCATGGTCATTCTTGACCATATTAGGTCTTCACTGGGCAGTTGTTCCAATAATGATTGCGAATCTGGCAACTGGCGGTGACCCGATTAGCCCGATGGTAGCAGCAGCTCCATTTGCGCAAATTGGGATGGGTCTAGGGGTTCTCTTAAAAACTAGGGATCGGGACTTGAAAACACTAGCCGGATCAGGGCTTATTCCTAGTGCCTTAGCTGGTACAACTGAAATCATTACTTACGGCATCCTAGTGCGGTACAAACGAACGATGGTAATTGTGGCAATAGCAGGAGCAATTGGTGGAGCGATTAATGGGGCATTTGGAGTAAAAGGGACTGCCTTTGCTCTCCCAAGCTTCTTATCCATTCCTGTCTTTACACCAATCGGACTCTATTTAATTGGGACTATTGTGGCGTTAATACTTGCACTGGTTCTTACATTAGTGATTGGCTATGAAGGAAAGAATAACGCGGTAGCTTCTAAAACTGTTAAAGAATTTGGCTTAACGGATGTAAAGAGAGAAATCCTTTTAAGTCCGCTAAGCGGAGAAATTATTCCTTTAAGCAAATTGGAAGATCCGTTGTTTTCAACTGAACTGGTAGGAAAAGGGATTGCGATTGAACCATCCAAGGGTGAGGTGGTTTCCCCGGTGGATGGTATGGTTACCACTCTTTTTCCAACTGATCACGCTATTGGAATTACATCAGAAGATGGGGCAGAAATCTTAATTTATGTTGGGGTAGATACTATTAATCTGAAGGGCCAATTTTTTACTGCGCGTGTAAAACAATGGGATTCTGTGAAGAAGGGTGACTTGGTGATTTCATTTGACATTGAAAAAATTAAAGCAGCAGGCTACGATGTTAAAACTCCTGTTGTCATTACCAATTCCGGTCAATATTTAGATGTGATTCCAACCAAAGATGTGAGTGTCGAAATGAAAGATGAATTAATCAGACTTATTGTATAACATAGAAGGTGAGGGGTCATTCCTCACCTTTATCCTTGGGATGTATGGGGTGAGGAACTCAAAAAGCATAATTCTACACTATATATATTAATAAACTGCTAGGAGAAGAATCCCGGCAGTTTTTAAAAATTATCTAAAATGATGGGAGAAAATAACGTGAAGAATAAAATAAAAGAAAAAATGATGAAAGGTGATAATACTTTAGGCACTTTTCATGTAATTGGAAGTGCTGCTGCTGTTGAGTGTTTAGGATATGCAGGACTTGATTATGTGGTCGTCGATTCGGAACACGGGCCATTTGATGTAGAAAGTGTGCAAACGTACATACGTGCAGCCAAATTGGCTGGAATTACCCCGCTTGTTCGGGTTAAAGACGGACAACGAAACTCTATTCTAAAGATGCTCGATGTGGGAGCAATGGGATTAATCATTCCTAACGTACAATCTGTTGAAGACGTAAAGAACATAATTAAGTACGGAAAATACTATCCAATTGGTGAACGCGGCATTGCGCCGACTAGCGGTAGCTCCTTCTGGTACACAGACTATGCTTCACAAGGATTGGATCATTATTTCGAGGTCAGCAACAACGAAACCTTAATCATTCCACAATGTGAAACTCTTGGCTGCCTGGAAAATATTGAGGAAATCGTAGGTCTTAATGGTGTAGACGGCATCTTTGTAGGGCCGTTTGATCTGTCCACCGCTTTGGGTAAGCCTGGTCAATTTGAAGATGCCGAGGTTAAGGTGGCTATTAAAAAAATCCTTGATGCCTGCAAAAAGGCTGGTAAATTTGCCTTTATCTTTGCTGGTTCTGAACCGGATATTCAGAAAAACTTTGAAATGGGATTTGATTCCGTCGCGTATAGTATGGATGCAATCGTCTTAACAGAAGCATTTAAAAAAATTATCCCTAACACAAAATACAAGAAATGAAATAAATAGTAACAATGAGGGTCCGGAAGGGGGAGTCGAAAAGGCACTGCGTAGAGTGGGCCTTCCTGTACTCCACCTCTTCCGGCCTTCTTTTATTATGTTAATTGAATACCTGTTCATGTTACATGGAAATATAGAATGAAAGTGCCTCCTAAGATTTGAAATGAAGGCACTTTTTAGTTGATTTGATAGTTTGGTAAAAGTGGTATAATAATCACTATCATTTAACAAATTAAATCTTAACAAAGAAGTGTTGAGAATGAATAATACCATTGGAATGATGAAAAGTAAGGCAAAACCATTGTTAAATAAATATTTTAGCGGAGAATCGATTGATTACAGGGAAATGATTGCTATCATTATTCCTCTTTTTGTCGATCAGGCATTCCTTGTCTTGATGAGTTTTTTAAATACCGCGATGATCAGCTCCGCAGGGGCGGCTGCAGTCAGTGCGGTAAGTATGGTAGATTCATTGAATATTTTCCTAGTTAATGTTTTTATTGCCGTGGCGACAGGAGGTACCGTAATTGTTGCCCAATATAAAGGCAGCGGGAACATGGGGATGGTCTCCAAAACGGCAACGCAGGCAATAACCGCTGTTACCTTATTTTCTGTGTTGATCAGTTCCCTTGTTATCATTTTTCATACACCAACCTTAAATATCCTGTTTGGTAAAGCGGAAGCGGATGTATTTCATAATGCTAGAATCTACCTAATTGGCAGCTGTATTTCTTATCCCTTCATCGCCATCTTTCAAGCTGTGTCCGGTTCATTGCGCGGAGTTGGGGAGACAAAGCCGTGCTTGAAATTATCCTTAATCATGAATGTAACGAACACCATCCTAAATGTGTTGTTTATAACCATTTTTCATATGGGTGTGGAAGGTCTTGTGATGTCGATTATTTTAGCAAGAGTAATCGGAATGGCAGCTTCCATGATTTATATCATAAAATACAATGAGACAATTCATTTTCGAATAAAAGAGGCTTTGAAAATAGATGGTTCCATCCTTAAAAAAGTAATGTTTATAGGTCTGCCTTTTGCGGCGGAACAGTTATTTTTCAATGGAGGAAAGCTGTTAACCCAAACGTTTATTGTCCAACTTGGGACGATGGCAATGACGGCCTACGCAATCAGCAATTCCTTTGCTTTGTTATTTCAAATTGGTCCGAATGCCTTAAGTATTGCAAGTGTAACGGTTGTCGGGCAATGTATCGGGCAAAGGAATACCACGGATGCGAGGAAATTTACTAAATCGCTGATTGGTTTTTCCTCTATTCTTTTTGTGATTGCTGCAGTAATCGTTGTGCCGTTGTATCCTCTATTAATCAAAATGTTCAGTCCACCAGAAGAGATTGTTGGAACCATTTTTATGATGACTTTAATCGTTGCTATAGCCCAGCCATTTTTGTGGTCACTTAGTTTTATTATGCCATCTGCACTAAGGGCAGCTGGAGATTCGAACTTTACATCAGTCGCATCGTTGCTGTCGATGTGGCTGCTCCGTGTTGTCCTTGGGTATATTTTGGGAATTACCCTTGAATTTGGCATTATCGGTGTTTGGGCCGCTATGGTAATCGAATGGGCGGTCCGTGGATTGATTTTTACTGGAAGATTCAAAGGGGAGAAATGGTATTCACATAGGCTTGTATAATTTTTAAAATAAGAAAAGGTAAAAATTTGAAATGTTGAGATTAAAAAAGGGCCAGTTTACCTGCATTAATGGTGCACGTAAACTGGCCCTTTTTCCGTATATGTCGAATCTACATTAAATTTTTCTACATAAAATTACAATTACGTTACAAATCCGACAGATTCATTGTTTTTAGTCTAATGGGAATATAAACTAATAATAGATTAAGAATTTGAAATAATAATAGAGCAAGAGGAGATTTGTAATGATAAAAAAATTATTTACATATACAGTATCGGCTGTCGTCCTCGCATCTTTGATACAAGCAACACCTGCTTTTGCAGAACCAGGACAAGTCACACAAAGTCAAATAAATGCGACTCAAGGGCATGTCGATGACCTTGAAACACAAGTTCAACAATTAGATAACAGAATTAACTTAGCGATAGAGAAAAGTCAAAAATTGAACGACCAAATTCAAACTCAACAAGGGGAAATTGAAAAATCCAAGGTTGAAATTGAAACAGCAAAAAATGACTTGGAAGCTTACAAACAGGCTTATACCGAGCGGTTAAAAAGTATTCAGTCAGAGGGTAAAATCTCGGTCGCCGCTTACGCAGAGGTTTTGCTTTCATCTAATAATCTATCTGAATTTTTAACTCGCTTTTCAGCGATTTCGCAAATTATTCAAAATGACACTGACAAACTAAACGGGTTAAAGGAAAAACAACAAGCATTAACGGATGCAGAAGATAAACTGCAAAATGAGTTAGCTAGTTTAAAACAGAGCCAGGTAGCTTTAGCTGCTGAACAGAAACAGATTGAAGAAGATAAAGCCGCAGTTGGGCAGGCCTTGGCGGCAGCTCAAACCCAATTACAAGGCCAACAGGACCAATTTGCTGCTCAACAAGAGGCTGAGCGTCAGGCTCAAATAGCAGCAAGGGAAGAGGCAGAGCGCCAAGCTCGTTTGGCCCAGCAGCAACAGCCAGCGCAGGTGCAGCAGTCTTCTGTCAAAACTGCTTCAAACCCAGCGCCAGCACCAACGGTCGCAGCTGCTAATCCATCTGACCCTGATGCAGCAAATAAGGTTATTTCTTATGCAAAACAATTCTTAGGTGTTCCTTACGTTTGGGGCGGTTCAACGCCGAGTGGATTTGATTGTTCTGGATTTACTTCGTACGTGTTCAGAAATGCAGTTGGGATCAATCTTCCACGAGTGTCCAGTTCCCAGCAAGGTGTTGGAACAAGAATTTCGCCAAGCCAAGTGCAGCCAGGAGATTTAGTATTTAGGGGTAGCCCTGCTTATCATGTCGGTATTTATATTGGCGGCGGTCAGTACATCCATGCGCCGCAAACGGGTGATGTGGTGAAGATTGCATCTTATGACCCATCCAAATTCTCAAGTGCAGCTAGAGTATTGCGGTAAAAGTAGTATACAATAAAGGTGAAAATATGGAGAAAAAACGCTTAGAGTAATTCTGCTCTTGGCGTTTTTTTATTCATTTAAATATATATGGAAAATTTGTTTGTTTAATGAATAAATTATTGATTTGATAAAAATGGATATGCTAGGATAGAAGTAAATCTGTAAACGATTCCAATAGACTGAAGGTTTAATATTCCGGCTAATTAATGGACAAGGATGCTGACTACTCGGCATCCTTTCTCTAATAAACTAAAAGGTAAGCCCTGTAAGGACAATATATATGCAG